>SKYY01000020.1 GCA_007127665.1 Balneolales bacterium
CGACTGGCCGGTTTTTACATTCCCGACATGCACCTTGACCTGGTTTACCAGGACCGGTTCATTACTCACGAATTCGCTTATTATACGGGTGCCGATTATCTCGACGGCAGGGGGTCCGTCAATCTCAGAGGAGAACGGCCGCACTTTCTCCTGAGCGGCAGCTCGTCCGGTTTTGATATCAGCGCTGTCATGGAAAACACCAATCTCCCCGAATCGGAATGGAACATGGCTTACGACATCAACTGGCATGGCCGTGACCTGAGTCAATGGTATGGCAGGATCATTGTGGATGTGTTTCCCTCCAGGATCAACGGCTCTGACCTCGGATCACATCAGTTGTATCTGGACATGAACCATCCCGAATCACCCAGGCGCTCCATTCGCCTGACCAGCTCTGTTGCTGATTTCGTCATGGAAGGGGATATCGTCATTCCGTCCATAGCACCGCTTTTCCGGCAGTGGAGCAGTCAGCTCGTGCAAAGATTCAACGAAGAAGTCCTCTTCAGGACACAGGAAGAGACGGTTCCTTTCAAAGCCTCTGAAAATGATCTGCTGGATGCAAATATCTACTTTGAACTAAAAAACCTCGCGCTGCTGCGCGCGTACATCCCCAATTTGCCCGGGATCACATCCAGGTTGCAACTTGATATGGATGTGCACGCCGACAATGAAAAGCTCCAGATCCGCTCGGAATGGCAGGATGATCACACAAAATGGAACGGTTTCTCCGCAGATCGGTCAGAAGTTTCGTTCACCGCGGACCTGCACCGTGACGTGCCATTTCACGAAGCCATGGCGCTGGATCTCGATATCAGTGTTCAACAGCTGCAGTTCATGGAGCAGAACCTGGAGGGCCTGTCATGGATTCTGTCATTGGATTCCGGTGATATCACCAGCCGCGGACGTATAGCAAACTTTGCGAATGAAGTGTATCTGGCCGCTGATCTCAATGGGACACTATCGGTAGATGAACTCCTGCTTGGTATTGAGGACTTCGTGCTCGGCAACCAACGCTATCTCTGGACAGCCGAAGGCCGCTCACAATTCCGATATGGCCGGGAAGGCAAATTACATGTCGAAGATTTTCTGGCGCTTAGTGGCAATGACAGGATTTTTGTCAACGGTACATTCAGCAGTGACCCCCGGGATTCCGTACAGTACAGCTTTGATAGTGTTGACCTTCAGCGCATTTCTGAAATGATTGACGGCAGAGTATCCTTCCAGGGCTTGCTGGATGGTGACTTCGTTACAAAGACTCTGGCCCCAAATCCGTTGTTCCACGGAAAACTCTCTGTGGACCGCTTCTCTCTCAACAATCGTATATTGGGTGATGTCAGCCTTGTCAGCAGTTATAACCCCGCTAATGACCGCTTTGACACAGAGCTGGTCGTAATCACCGACGAGCAGAAGTATGCCGATTATATCGAATACAACGATGGCAGGCGGCAGCACGTTGCCGCTTCGGGCTGGTTCCGGGCACCCGACACTAACGAAGCGGTTGATTCGCTTTACTATTTTGATGTGGATGTACAGGAACTGGACGCCTGGGTGCTGCGGCTGCTCATGGAAAGCATCTTTGAATCTATCGAGGGTAGTGCCACCGGATCCGGATATATCACCGGCAATTTTAGTGACTTCGACTTCCATGGTGACTTTGAAATCCTTGAATCCGAGGTGATACCGGTATTCCTTGAACCACGCTACTACCTCGATGGCCGTGTGTCGGTGAACCGACATGACGGCGTTATCATCCACCAGCTCAATGCACGTGACGAGGCAAGGGGTACGGGAGTGGTTACCGGGCATTATGACTTCAATGACTTTCAGCCCGAGAAGTTCATGGATATTACCCTGGAAATGGAGAACCTGCGCTTCCTGGATAACAGCGACGGTCCGGATATTCCTTTTTATGGCAGGATTTCCGGCACAGGCGTGGTAAATATCAGCGGATCCAATATCTCTCCCTTTGTGCGAACCGTAGAGCCGGTAACCACGACGAGACAGTCACGACTCTCCCTGCCACTGGTCGGACTGTCCGTGGATGAAAACCAGGGCCGGTTCATACGTTTTGTCAACGATTTCAGCGAGGTGGACTTCCGCAGGGAAATCATCACCGACCCCGCCATCCTGCGTCAGATCGACCGCTCATTCATGGAAGTTTTCCGAATGGACCTGCAGTTCATAGCCGGGCCCAACTCCACAGTCCAGCTCATTTTTGATCCGGTTACCGGAGAAATCGTCAACGCACAGGGAAGCGGACGCGTACGCATCACGCTTGAAGATGAAGACCTGCAGGTATTCGGGAATTTCGACATCAGCAGCGGGGACTATCTCTTCATCGGCGGTGATATCCTCACTCGCAGGTTCATTCTCCGTGAGGGAGGCACCATTCGACTGGAAGGAGATCCCACCAACGCCCTCCTCGACATCACCGCAGTCTACCGGTCCCGGCCTAACATAGCTCCGCTCCTCGGTGCCGCGGCAGACCAGACCAACCGGGTTCCCGTTGAACTGCTGCTGCACATAACCGGCCCCCTTGACAACATAGAAAACGATTTCTACTTCGAATTCCCAAACACCATTGATGCCACGCAAAACGCTGCCGTCCTTAATGTTCTCAATAGCGAGGAACAAAAGCTGATCCAGGCCACAAGCCTTCTATTCACCGGCGGATTTATCTCCGGAGCCCTTGTGGGCGATACGCAGACCCAGGAACTCGGCACCACGCTCCAGGCCCGTGCCGGACAGGTGGGCATCAGCCAGCTTCTTTCAAGCCAGATCAATACCCTGCTCAGTGACAATCTGTTGAATGTGGACGTGGATCTCAACCTTCTGGGATTCGATCAGGCCGATCTGGCCATAGCGCTGCGCCTCTTCGATGATCGCCTGGTCCTCCGGCGTGAGGGCGAAGTGGGCGGTGAGGAAGCCAATATCGGCGACCTTGGCGCCACATATCGTATCAACCCGAATCTCTCCGTTGAAGTTTTCCACAGGAAAGATCCCATGCTCATATCCATTCTGGGTACCCAGGCTGATGTCGAGAATGTCAACGGACTGGGCCTTGAGGCCCAATTCCGCTTCAATTCGTGGAGGGATTTCGGGAACCGTGTCTGGCGAAATGTGACAACCGTTTTTGGCCTGCTCGGAAGCGAAGAATCTGATTCAGCGGGAGATCAGACTGCCCGGCAGGACAGCGAAACCGGAGACCAGGCTGCGGCAGACGGCAATGGCATCTTTGGCATCCGGGAGGAAGTCCCGGCCGACGAATCGCCTCTTCAGTGGGATGAATAAATTTATCTGTTTGGCGAGAATGATTCCCGTTTTTCGCTTGTTCCTTTATCATCATATACTTACAGGTATTTCACACTCCAGGGGCCATCACTGATCACGGCACCTACTTATTTGACTATACACAGGCAATGAAAAAAAAGAAAATTCACCTTGAAGACCTCATGCTTGAACTGCTTGAGCGCCACTCCCAAAGCTGGGTCGAACGCGATACACTCCGCAGGGCCTTCAAACTGCCACCCAAAAAAGGCGACGAACGGTTCAACAAGGCACTCAAACGCCTGCTCAAGCGCAACAAGGTCGTCGAGAAGAACGGCACCTACCGCATAGCTGACGCGCGCCCTGACGGCAACGTTGTCGAGGGCGTCTTTTCAAGCACGCGCTCCGGCACCGGCTACGTCATGGTGGAAGACAGGGATCAGGATATCCGCATCCCGGCCAGGCACACCGGCACGGCTCTGGACAAGGACAGGGTCCGGGTAGCCATCCTCCCGAAATCCCGAAGCGATCGTGAAGAGGGAAAAATTGTGGATGTGATCTCACGCGGCAAAAAGTTCTTTGTCGGTACCTTCCACAAAGAAGGCAAAAACACCTATCTGATCATACCGGATGAGAAATCGGCTCAGATTGAATTCTTTGTGCATCCCGACAACACCAAAGGTGCCCGGCATAACGACAAAGTCACCTTCCGACTGGTGGACTGGCTGCATCCGCGCTCGCTTCCCGAAGCAGAGGTCCTCGAAAACCTGGGTAAAAAGGGCACCAACAACGCCTCCATACTCTCGATCCTCGCCGAAAATGAAATGCAGGCCGCGTTTCCGCCGGCTGTGGAGGAGTTCGCTCAAAGTGTGGCCACAGACATTCCCGAAAAGGAGTACAAACGCCGCAAGGACATCCGGGACCGGGAGGTGTTTACCATCGATCCGCATGACGCCAAGGATTTTGACGATGCACTGAGCATCTCGATCCTGGATAACGGAAATTTCTACCTGGGCGTGCATATCGCCGATGTAAGCTACTACGTGCAGCAGGACCGGATCCTCGACAAGGAAGCCCGCGACCGGGGGACAAGTGTCTATCTGGTGGACCGTACCATCCCCATGCTGCCCGAATGCCTGAGCAACGGCGTGTGCAGCCTCCGTCCCAACGAAGACAAGCTGGCATACAGCTGCTTCATGGAAATCACCCCCGATGGCAAAAGGCTGGGGTATTCCATCGAGGAGACCGTGATCAATTCCTCCATGCGGTTCACCTATGAAGAAGTGCAGGAAATCATCGACGGCAAAGCGCACAAGCACGAGACATCCATCCGGACCCTCGCCAAAATGACGGCCATGCTCACCGACAAACGGTTCCGCCAGGGTTCGATCGACCTGGATACACCGGAACCCCGTTTCCGCCTTGATGAACACGGACGCCCGCTGGGTGTCTATGTCAAGGAGCGGCTGGCCGCGCACCGGCTCGTGGAAGAGTGCATGCTGATGGCAAACAAAACCGTTTCGGAACACGTCTCCATATTGCGGGAGCAGGAGAAAAGCAGGGATGATGGGCTTGAGAAGCGAAAGGATGGTGGCAAGGCCGGTAAAACACGCTACCCGTTCCTCTACCGTGTACACGACCGGCCGGATCCTGAAAAACTAAAGAATATCGGTGAAAATGTACGCCCGCTCGGCATTGAATTTCATGTCAGGGACGGCAAGGTCACGGCCGATCAGATCAACAGTCTTATCCATCAGGCCAACAAGACCACGCTGAAATATGCCATTAACGAGCTTGTTCTGCGCTCGATGGCCAAGGCCGTTTACAGTCCCAAAAATATCGGGCACTATGGACTTGGTTTTAGCGAATACACACACTTTACAAGCCCCATCCGACGTTATCCCGATCTGGTAGCACATCGGCTTCTGAAGCAGTACGCGGCGGGCCTGCCCGGCTACAGCTTCCAGGAGTTGATCGTGCTTGGCGACCACTGCAGCGAAAAAGAACGCGACGCCGTCATAGCGGAGCGCGATTCCATCAAACTGAAACAGGTCGAATATATGTCCGGACACATTGGAGACACGTTCGACGGAGTAATCAGTGGCGTTACCGAAAAAGGGCTCTTTGTCCTGCTGAACGAAAGTTATTGCGAAGGCATGATCGCCGTGCGTGATCTTGATGATGATTATTATGTCTATGAACAGGCCCGGCATCAACTGCGGGGCCGTAACCGTGGAAAATCATACCGCCTGGGCGATGACATCAGGGTGAAAGTGGCCCGCACGGATATCGAACAGCGTCAGATCGATTTTCTGCCGGAACGGACCGGTAACAAGTAACTCTGCTCTATTTTGACGGAACTTTTTACCCGTGTTCCGTGATGATGTAATTTTACTTAAACAATGTACATAACAAGATGAATTCAACACGCCAGTTTTCCTTCGTCCGCATGCTAACCGCGGCGTGCATACTGCTGATCAGCAGCGCATTCATTGTTCCCGAATCCCAGGCACAGTATTTCGGGTTCGGAAAAAACCGTGTGCAATACTCACAGTTCGACTGGCGGTTCATCCAGTCCGAACACTTCGATGTCTATTATTACGATTCGAAGAACTATTACCTGGCAGAGTTCACAGCCAAAAGCCTGGAAGCGGCCTACGCACAGCTGCAACGCGATTTCCGCCACCAGCTCAACGACCGTGTCTCAGTGATCATCTACGATTCGCACACAGATTTCAGCCAGACCAATGTTGTGCCGCTGCCCGTTGACGCACAGGGCATCGGAGGTGTCACCGACAAGTTCAAAAACCGGATCACTATACCATTTATGGGTAATTTCGGTGACTACAGACAGGTCCTTCACCATGAGCTGGTACACGCCATGTTCAACGACCTGTATTACGGCGGATCGATCCAGGCCATTATCCAGAACAACATCCAGCTTGTGATTCCTTTGTGGTTCGAGGAGGGACTGTCAGAATACGTTTCTCTTGGATGGGATACCGACACCGATATGTTCATCCGCGAAGCCGTGATGAACAACATGATGCCGCCCATACCGCAGATGGGAGGGTTTATGGCCTACAGGGGCGGACAGGCTTTCTGGAACTTCATCGTCGAAGAGTATGGGCGTGAAAAAATCGGGGAGATACTCCAGGCTTTGCGACAGACCAGAAGTGTAGAAGCCGCCCTGCGACAGTCCACGGGACTTACGATGAGCGAACTCAATGAACGCTTCCAGGACTCCCTGCGTAAAAAATATTTCCCGGAAATTGCCATACGTGAAGACTTGCGTGATATTGGCCGACTCATTACAACCGACCGGTTCCGCCGGGCGTACAACACCAGTCCCGCCGTATCACCGCAGGGCGACCGTATTGCCATGATTTCAAATGCCCGCGGCTTTTTCGATGTGATCGTACTCAATGCACGCGACGGCAGCCGCATCAAAACGCTGATCCGGGGTGAAGACAATGTCGATTTTGAAGAACTCAACATCCTCAGGCCAAACCTCACATGGTCACCGGATGGAAGAAAACTTGCCCTCTCCACACGATCAGGCGGATCCGTGGATCTCGCCATTGTGGACTACCGCACCGAAGAGGTGCAGAAAATCGTCTTTCCGCAACTTGATGCTATCGGCTCCGTGGCATGGTCGCCCGACGGCAAGAAGATCGCGTTCCAGGGTAACGCCGGACCTCTAACCAATATCTATGTTTACAATCTGGAGAACGGCGACTTCATCAGTGCTACAAATGACGTGTTCAGCGACTGGGATCCCGCATGGTCCAATGATTCGGAGTACATACTCTTTGCGTCGGACCGGGGACCGCACACCCAGGTCAATACCTTCCGGACAAATTACAGCGTACTGCTGAACCCCAATATCAACCAGAGTGATATTTACAAGCTCCGTCTTGGGTCCAACCGTGCCACGCGTCTCACAAGTACCCCCAACTGGAACGAGACTCGTCCCATAATGACACAGGATGGCAGGCTTGTCTATATCTCCGACCAGAACGGCATTCCAAATGTCTACGAGATGGATCTGGAAACCCGGACAAGCTATCCGCTCACGGACCTGGTGACCGGTGTCATGCAGATGTCGATCAGCGCAGACGGAAACCTGCTGGCCATCAACTCCTTTAACCGGGGATTTGTTCATATTTTCACGATCGATAATCCGTTTGAACGGCGTAAAACAGAACCGCTTCAGCGCAACCACTGGGCGGAACGACGCCTTCAGGAGCTCGTCGAACAACGCGTTCCCGCCATTGGGCTGGCTTTCCAGATGTTTGAAGACGACCTGCAGCGCATGAGTGCAACCGAACTCGTCCGGCAGACTTCGGCTATCATGGATCTCATCCGTGAGGAGGAGAGGGACCTGGACCTGGACCTGCCTGAGGGTCCGGAAGACGCCCCTGAGGAGGCGGATACCGTTGAAGTGGACCAGGATGTGATCGATTTCAGGAATTATGTCTTTGGCGACGACCTGGAAGACCTCATCGTCACTACCCATCTGGAACAAGTGCGTGAAGAAAAACCGACCCGCACCGATGACGGCCGCTTCATTCCGCGACGCTACCGCCTGGAATTCTCCCCCGACATTACCTATGCCGCAGGAGGAGTATCTACATTCTATGGTACCTACGCCCTGGCGGCCTTTACGTTTTCTGATTTGCTCGGTGATCATCGCATCAATCTGATTACCAACCTGCAGTTTGATCTGCGAAACAGCGACTACGAAATCAGCTATGGCTACTTTGCCAACCGGACAAATTACCTGGTGCGATACTTCCACACTTCCCGGAATTTCCTGGTTTTGAGCCGTGATTTCTCTGATTTCGAGCAGGTCCGGTTCCGCTTCTATGGCGGTGGACTGCAGTTCCAGTATCCGCTCAACAAATTCTCAAGAATTGATTACGGAGTAAGCCTTATCAATATCTCCCGTGACTTCAGCCTTGTGTACGCCAATGTTTCGGACTCCGAGGATACGTTCTTCCTGTATCCGGAAGTGACCTATACGCGTGACCTGACCCGGCCGGGATTCCTTTCTCCGCTATCCGGAAGGCGATATGCCATCAGCCTGACCGGCAGTCCGCCCATCTCCTCTGATGTCATCGGTTTTGCCTCGGTAATCGGCGACTTCCGTCAATATTTCCATCTTGGCATGGGATACGTCTTCGCATTTCGCGGTACCGGAGCCGCATCTTTCGGTCCGGATGCCCAGAACTTTTTCATGGGAGGCATGCAGAACTGGATCAACTTCCGATGGGCCGAAGGTTCATTGCAGACCGACAGGCTGGAGGATATTTTCTTCACTATTCCGGCCCTGCCGCTGCGCGGACATTTTTTCAACTCCGCGA
>SKYY01000089.1 GCA_007127665.1 Balneolales bacterium
CGCATCCGCAAGTCCCGTCCCGAAGCGCATCCACAAGTTCCGCCCCGAAGCGCATCCACAAGTCCCGTCCCGAAGCGCATCGGCAGCCCGGGAGTCCATGATTAAAGGCCCCAATTATGGTGCGAGCAGTTCTATCAGACGTGACAATGCGTCGAACATGCCTTGGAAAAGCATATCGAAGGCCACGGGCAGGTAGGGTGTAATAAGCACGAGCAT
The DNA here is from genome assembly GCA_007127665.1 of Balneolales bacterium. Taxonomy (GTDB): domain Bacteria; phylum Bacteroidota; class Rhodothermia; order Balneolales; family Natronogracilivirgulaceae; genus SKNL01. Next base: position 217 of record SKYY01000089.1, read on the forward strand.
CACAAGTCCAACACCTACTTTGACGGGCAGTGCAATGAAAAAGATATTGGCCTGGGGCATAATTCGGGCAAAAATGGCAAACGACAGATTCAGCAGAAAGAACACCACGAGAAAGGGTGACGCAATCTGAACTCCGGTAATGAAAAGCTTTGTGGCCATCTCCAGCAAGAGGGGGCTGGCGGCCTGCAGCTGGGCCGTACTTACCGGGATTGCTTCAAAGCTGTGAGCCAGCGCCAGGATATAGATCTTGTCACCTTCGATAGCAAGGAAGTACAATATGGCAAGCATGGCAAATATGTTGCTGATCACAGCGGTCTGCTGTTCGCTCATGGTATCAACGACATTGGCAAAACGGAGTGCCGCCTGAATACTGATGAGACTGCCACTCAGTTCCAGCGCAGCAAAAACCAGTTGTCCTACTAGCCCGAGAGCCACGCCGGTAAGTACCTCCTGAGCAATGATCACAAGCAGCTCAATGAAGGTGGTGCCTGTATCAGGCATGACATGAGCAGCGGGAATGACGGGGTAAAGCAGGAAACTGGTGATCAGGGCAAAAAACAGTTTCACACGAACCGGAAATACCGTCGTGCTGAAAAAAGGCGCGGTCATTATCATACTGCCGACCCTGACAAATATGAGGAATGCGGCAATAAGGTATTCAACGGTGAAAAATGCCATGATACCGTATTCAGGTTAATGCCGGATCTGGTCGCGCGAACCAGGATGTGCCGCCGGGCCGTTGCTGACCCGGTCGTTGCGGGCAGGACCGTTGCTGGAAGGCCCTTTGCGGGAAGGCCCTTTGCTGACCCGGTCGTTGCGGGCCGGACCGTTGCGGGAAGGCCTTTTGCTGACCTGGTCGTTGCGGGACGGACCGTTGCTGGAAGGCCCTTTGCTGAGCCGGTCGTTGCGGGACGGAGCAACAATATGGAACGTGATAAGCCGTGTGCATTATAGAGTGCAGGCGGGTCATTGTGCAATACTCGGAATAAAGTCAAAAATGCGTTCCGTGAACCCGATGGCATACTGAAGCATGAATCCGAAAAGGAAGAACAGGATAATGACCACCACAACCATTTTCGGAACATAACTCAGTGTCATCTCCTGGATGGATGTGGCCGCCTGAAAAATGGCGATGGTCAGGCCAATGATCAATGCGCCGATCAGCACCGGTCCCGCGAGCACCACTGCTGCTGTAAGTGCTTCCTGGACCCAATATATACCGGTTTCCGTATTCATAAGTGTTTGTCAGTTGAAACTTCGAACCATCGATTGAACAAGCAGGTACCATCCGTCCGTAAGAACAAAGACAAGGATCTTGAACGGGAGCGAAACAAGTACCGGTGGAAGGAAAATGATACCCATGGAAAGCAGAATGGAAGCCACCACCAGGTCAATCACCATAAAAGGAAGATAAATCATGAACCCGATCTGAAAAGCGATGCGCAGTTCGCTTATCACATAAGATGGCACCACCACATAGAGCGGTATTTCTGCAACGCTGTTCACCGGATCCATCTCCATCATATCCATGAAAAAAAGCAGGTCCTGTTCCCGTGTCTGTCGAATCATGAATTCCTTGAGAGGTATCGCGGCCTGGGTGAGCGCCTCCATCTGGGTCATCTCCTCATTGATATAGGGTTGGATGGCCTGCTCGTTCACCGCATTGAATGTGGGCATCATGATGAAAATGGTAAGGAAGAGAGCCAGCCCGATCAGCACCTGGTTGGGTGGTGACTGCTGGGTTCCCAGGCCCATGCGCAGGAAGAAAAAGACCACTACGATGCGCGTGAAGCTGGTCATCATGGTGATGAACGCCGGGCCGAAAGAGAGAACCGTTATCAGGATCAGCGCCTGGATGGCCAGCGAGAAGTCCTCCGCCTCCCCACCGATGCTCAGATCAATTTGCGGAAGTGTCTGTAAGAGTAATGCCGTCATGACGTTCCGCTGAATATTTTGTAGAAGGTGCTTTCAGTTTTTGAAGAAGATTCCGGTGTCTCCAGGGGTCCTTTCCATTCTCCGGCCGGATATCGGTGGAGCAGGGTAGTGCCGGCAGATCCGACGGCCAGCACCCATACTTCCTCATTGATTTCAAGTATTTTGAGTTGCTGTCCGGGAGCAATGCCATGCTGCCCGATCTCCCTGAAGTACCGGCCCGAACGGGTCTGTGCCGGTCTCTTTCGGGACCAGAGCCAGACGGCTGCCAGTAGTATTACCATCACCGTGAACGTGGTCAGGGCGTTCATGAAAATCCGCGATGAATCTCTGTCGACCGGTCTTTGATTACCGTTGCTCTCATTCATGATCCTCTGGACGCTTTCCACCCTCTGGCCGGCAGCGTCATCAGACGGTTGGGCGGAGCGGTACTCCATTCTCGATACGGCAAACAACCAGATAACCAGTAAAACAACCGAGATGGAAACAACGATACCCAGGATTTTTTTCGGGTCGCCGGCCGGTATGTACTCCTTAAGATCCATCATTTAAGACTGGCCAGCCGTTCACGGGTAGTTATGAGGTTGGAGATGCGGACACCGAAGTGTTCATCAATGACCACCACTTCTCCGTGCGCCACTTTTGATCCGTTAACCATAATATCTACCGGCTCACCTGCCAGTTTGTCCAGCTCGATGATGGACCCTTTGGAGAGTTGCAACACCTTGCCCAGCGGCATTTCAATCTGGCCAAGCTGCACAGAGACCTCCATTTCGATATCCTTGAGCAGGGCCATGCTGTGACTGTGTCCGTTGGCTCCCGTATTGCCGTTCTGGAATTCATCGAACTCCACCTTCCGACCGGATACCACATCACTGTCATCCACCATGCTTCCCTTTTTCCCTACTTCTTCCAGCTTGTCGGTATCCATGCCGGCAAACTGCCCTTCTTTCTCAGCGGCAGATTGATCAGGGGAGGCCGTTTCATCTGCGGCAGAGGCAGCCCGGTCGCCGGAAGATGCGGTTGCGCCCCCTGCTGTGGAAGCCGTTCCGTCTGCGGCATTTTTTTCTTCCGTTTTTTCATCAACAGCTTGCAGCTCACCCACCAGCAATTCGGCACGCACGTCTTCATCTGCCAGGCCGCTTACCTCCATCTTTGCATGATAGTAGTTGCCGTGCCCGAACTTTTTCTCCACCTGCCTGAGGGTGAGCACCTCGACGTCACCAAACTTGAACTCCTGGCCGGCCAGTTTGAACTTTTTCTGCAGCATGGTGACCAGCTCTTTCGCGAACTTTGTCAGCAGGTCTCGTGTAATCTCGTTGTTGGTTTTTTCTTCCACTCCCAACATGATGCTTGAGAGCAGGCCGAACCACTCATTGTCCAGGACCAGGATCACATCGCTGCCAAGCTGTTGTTCCCTGCCATACACAAAAATATCTTCCTTTTGGGCTTCTTTGCTGATATTTTCACGGGAAACCAGATCTGCCGAGGCGACCTTGATACCTGACTCCTCCTGGATTACCGAAGTCAGAAACTTTTCTACATCAGGAAGATGGCTTTCCAGTTCCTTTTTCAATTTTTCCGCGTTCATAACAATTCCTGTTCGTTGATTTCTTCCAGTATTTGGTATATTTTCACTGCCTTCTTTTTGCCCAGTGTACCCGGGAAAGCGGTCATTTTTACGACGCCGTGAATGCGCACATCCAACGGCTGTACCACCTTCTGCCTGAGTGTAAGCACATCCCCCTCTTCAAGATCCAGCAACTCGCCCAGGGTCAGTGTTGTGGTGCCCAGAAGTGGCTGCACCTTGATTCTGGCCTTGCTGAGCGTATACTCATAGCCCTTGAGCTGTTCCTCGGTTAGTTTTGCCTGTCGTTTATGATTGCCGCTTTGAAGAATGGATTCGTTCAGTGACTCCTTGAGAAGGCTATAGGGGTAGGAGATTTTCATCTCTACGCTTTCATCACCAAGATCCACACGGAAAACACCCACAATGGCGGGATCTGCCGAAATCATATGCACATTTTCCGGTTTGCTTTCGTATGTCGTGGAACTGATGTTTAAATTCATGATCGGTTCCCATGCCGCTATGATTTCCCGATTCACGCCTCGCATTATGCGGGACATGATCCGTTCCTCAATGGTGGTAAGCATGCGACGCTCTTCAAGCCCTTGTCCCCGGCCTCCGCTCTGCTTTTCAACCATGTGTATGCAGAAACCGGGTTTCATGACGAGAACGACATCCCCTCCAAGCTCATCCACCCCCAGGATATAAATGACACTCGGGGTGTCGATATGCCTGACAAATTCGCTTGTGGCGAGCTGATCGATCTTTACCAGCTTGACATCAACCTTGGCTCTGAGTCCGCTGCTGAATACCCGGCTGATACTGCGTGCCATCACTTCGTGGAGTGTGCGCAGCGTCCGCATGATCTCCTTGCTGAAGAGCTTCGGATGCTTGAAGTCGTAGGGCTCTACATACTTCTTTCGCCGGGGGGCGATAGTTGGTTGATTCTGATCCATAAAAAGGGCGTCGGTTAAAACACATCATTGAATGACATATTTTATGAAGTACAAATTGCGTACCGAACGCACTCCAATGGCTTGATTTATTTCCTCGGCCAGCTCCACTCTCAGTTCGCTCCGTCCTTCCGGACGTATCAGCTCATCGACGGGCTTTGTTGAGAGCACTTCGTTGATGCGATCCTTGATCTGCATGATATTACCATCAACCAACTCGGCATCACTGCTGCTGGCAAGCACAAGGCCGATTTCCACAACCAGAAAGCGTGACGCGTTGGTACCCGAGGGGTTAGCGATAATCTCGTTAATCACATACGTTACGGTATCATCGGAGGAACGGCCCAGCGTCAACCCGTATATCTCTTCATAATACCTGTCCACCAGGAAATAGGCGGATCCCCCCAGTGAAAAGACAAGGATCAGCAACAGGAAATATTTTCCTGCAATCAGGAATTTTGAACGCTGCTTTTCGCCCGTCTGATTCTCCTGAACCTGATGCTCCTCGTTTTTCTCCTCAACGGCCTCGTTTTTTTCGGGCTCGGACTGATTTTCATTGCTGAATGCTGGCATAGTTTTGAGCGTAATAATATTATTGGATACTCGAGACTGGGACTCTGGTCAAATTGTACGGTTGAATAAGGTCGAAGTACTCGTCATCATACCGGATATAAATCTCCACACGCCTGTTGGTGCTTCGCCCGATGGCTGTATTATTGGTAGCAATGGGGCGATATTCTCCATAGCTGCTCGCTTTGAAGCGCTCGGGAGGAAGTTCGCTTATGCCCTTTATAAACCGGACAACCGAAATGGCGCGTGCCGCTCCAAGATCCCAGTTCGACCTGTAACGGGCGGATGGGAGCAGTGGAACGTCATCCGTATGACCCTGGACTTCTGTTTCGTAAATATCATCGGTGAACAGTTCGCCTATCTCAGTCAGAATGTGTTGCGCCCGCGGCAGCAGATCCGACGACCCGCTGTTGAACGTTACTGACTCACTCAGCGTAATGCGGATTCCTTCCGGAATCAGGTCTATTTCAAAATACTCTTCGAGTTGGCGGTCTTCAATAAAATCGACAAGAGCCTGCCACCGCTCCAGCCGTTGTTCCTTGAGATCATCCTCGCGATCCATTGTCATGCGGTTGACCACGGTATGCTGCTGCTGCAGCACTCCCGTCCCACCCTGGAACCGACGCAGAAATTGCTGCAGCGTATCCATATCCACACCGGGTGTGAGCATATAGAGTACGACAAAGAAGACCAGCAGCAGCGTAACCATGTCGCTGTAGGTCATCAGCCAATTTCCAGTGTTCTTTTTAGATCGACCCATGTGCTGTTTTGTTGTTCATGCCAGGTTTTATAGAGTTTTTCCTCGAGCTCCTTGGTAATACGCACTTCATCGTGGTACTGAAGATATTCCGCACGATCTCTGGGATCCACAAAGTTGAGCATTTTCCTGTCCATGATGAGCGGGTTTTCACCTTCAACGATCGACATGACAGCGACGCGGAACATGTGCTTTCTGTTGATATCGATTTCCGTCAGGTACTCGAGCTTCCCTGCAAGCGGGTTAAATAACATATTTGCGGAGATGGTGCCGTAGAGTGTGGTCAGCAATGCCACCGAAAGCCCCTGTCCCAGACTCTCGGGGTCACTGATGTTCTGCAGCATCAGGATCATACCTATCACGGTTCCGATCATTCCAAATGCCGGTGCATATGATGCCATGGAGTACAGAACATTGACGGAGGTCTCTGCGCGTCTTTGATTGCTTTTGATCTGATCGTCCATGATGGCGGCCAGATTCGCCTTTGAGATGCCGTCGACAGCCAGCTGCAAGGCGGTTTTGAGAAAATTATCCTCGATAAAACTGATATCCCTGTCCAGAGAGATCAACCCACCTCTCCTTGCCCTTCGCGCAAACAGGTTCATAAGCTCAATATCCGTGCGCAGATCAATACTGCGCGCCTTCATCATATTGGATATGGTCTTGAAGCTGTCGTTGATATCGTCCCAGCTGTAATTGATCATGGTCGATGCAATTACACCACCGAATACGATGAGTACAGAGGAGACGCTCGCAAAGGCTATCAACTCACCTTGGGTGATGATGGCGATGACTACCAGACTGAAGCCACCTAAGAATCCTATGAGAGATGAACGATCTAACATAGGATTATTATCGACGGTACAGTCAGAAACTCAAGACCGTACCGTCAATTTTTTTTTAAGGCGGACAGAAAAAGCGCGTCCATGGACCCTGCTGCGGGCACGTCTCAGGCACCCGTAGCTTTGCCTGTTGCATCAGAGATGAAGACTACCCGGATGCATCAGAGATGAAGACTACCCGGGTGCATCAGAGATGAAGACTACCCGGGGCCACTACTTGAAAAATAAGCTATTACCGCTTGAGGTTGACCGCCTCCATGAGCATTTCGTCCGCTGTGGAAATTACCCTTGCGTTGGACTGGTAAGCACGCTGCGAGGTGATCATTTCGGTGAACTCCTTGGCCAGATCCACATTTGAGCCTTCCAGTGCACCGGAGTTGATGGTTGTATCCGAGAGGTTATTGGCGGAATTGACGAATACTTCACCTGCGGCCGAAGAAGCACGGAACAGGCCGCTACCCACCATTTCAAGGCCATTGTTGTTCTGCACCTGGGCGATTGCCACCTGGGCCAGGGTACGGTTTTCACCGTTATCATAAATACCCTGCAGGCGTCCATCACCATCGATCTCCACGTCCAGAAGTTGTCCCTGAGCGTTTCCATCCTGAGAAAGTACTTTTGCGGTATGGGAACCTGCAAACTGGGTGAATCGGATTCCGCGGTCGTCATCGCCGAACTGCACGGTAAAATCTGTCGGGTTGGCGCCGCTGGCCGGATCCTGAAATCCCTCTATTGAGATTTCGCTGCCGGCAACGAGATTTCCATCACTGTCAAAGGTAATGGTACCGGTCGTACCGGCTGTAGCGCTACCACCGTCAGGGAAGGTCACCTCGTAGTCCCAGTTGTATTCATCAATTTTCTGCAGCGTGATGATCAGCGAGTGGGCGTTCCCCAGGTTGTCATAGATCGTGGTGCTCAGCACGCGTTCGTCGCCCGCTTCACCGGACAGGTTTCCGGTGAGAATGACCGCGTTGGTTTCTCTTGGTTCCATGACCTGGTCAAAATCGACAAAGATATTCTCGGTGCGTCCACCTGGGTTCACCTGTCCGTCCCGGGCATTATATCCCTGAGCAAAACGGCCGCCCTGATCCACCAGATACCCATCCTTGTTGAAAACGAAGTTGCCTGCCCGCGTCATGTAGGTTTCAGCGGAATCCGTAACCAGGAAAAACCCGTTACCCTCAATGGCAAGGTCTGTAGTGCGGCCGGTGGTTTGCATCACACCCTGCGAAAAATCACGGTCGATGGAAGCCACCCGCACACCGAGGCCCACCTGGTTATTCATCTGCGGCGACGACTCACCGCCGGAATCGGCCCTGCCCATGTTCTGGTTCATGAGCTCCGCGAAGGTTGCCCTTGAGGACTTGAACCCGTTGGTTTCCACATTGGCGATGTTATTTCCGATAACATCCATTTTGGTCTGGAATGAACGCAGACCACTTACACCTGAATTCAATGCTCTGATTAATGCCATGTTGGTTCTCCTTTTTTTTGCAACCTTTCGGCTGCAAACCGCTGTCTGCGGTATGTTTTTATTGTTGTTACTGAAATTCTAAAGCGGAAGGCCGACCTCTTCGACATCCCCGATGGGCACCTCGATACCGTTGATAAACAGTTTTACGCCTTCACTGGTATAGCGCACTTTCGATGCCATGCCCTCAATGTATGTGATGGCCATTACATTGCTGTCGTCGTCACCCTTGGCCTCAATGCGTACGAAGTACTCTCCTTCCGGCAAACGGTTACCTGCCGCATTGCGTCCGTCCCACTCCCAGCTGTTGTC
>SKYY01000079.1 GCA_007127665.1 Balneolales bacterium
ATCATATACTGTCATATGAGATCATTTTGACATTATACATCCTAATTGATTTAAACCGATGAAGAAACTCTTTCGAACCCTGCTGCTGTCGCCATTGCTTTTTCTTCTCCTGAATGGTGCATTACCGTTCACCGGAACACCTGGTCTGTTCCCGGGAGCTCCCTGGCAGCTCTCTGGTGCTGCCAGCCAGTTTTTTGGTGCCTCCGGCCACTTACTCGGAACTTCCGGCCAGCTTTTCGCCCAGGAACATGCCGTAGCCGTCACCGGTGCGGAGATCATCACCGTGACCGGCGAAACGTACGAAAACGGCACGCTGCTGGTCCGCGACGGCCGCATCGTCGCCGTGGGCGATGCCGCATCGGTATCCGTCCCCTCCGATGCCGAAGTCATCGACGCTGCCGGCAAAGTGGTGATGCCGGGACTGGTGGACTCGCACTCACACATCGGAGAGGGGGACGGCGGGGACCGTTCCGCCGCATTGCACCCGGATGTGCGCATCATGGACACCATCTATCCCCGAAGTGACTCATTCCGGCGCGCGCTGGCCGGGGGGCTCACCTCCGTGAACGTAATGCCGGGATCCGGGCATCTGATCAGCGGCCAGACGGTCTACCTCAAACTGCGTCCCGCCAACACGGTTGAAGAAATGCTCATCTATGTGGATGAGGAACGCGGCATTTACGGCGGACTCAAAATGGCCAACGGTACCAATCCGTTGCGGCAGCCGCCATTCCCCGGCACGCGCGCCAAGTCGGCGGCCATGGTCCGTGCCATGTTCTTCCGCGCGCAGGAATACCAGGCCCGCATAGAGGCGGCGCAGGGCGATCCGGAACGCATGCCCGCCCGCGACCTTGCCCTTGAAACCCTGGTGGAAGTGCTGGAAGGCAGGCGCATCGTCCACAACCACACGCACCGCCACGACGATGTGCTGACGGCTATCCGACTGGCCGATGAGTTTGGATACCGTATGGTGCTGCACCACGTCACCGATGCGTGGAAAGTGGCCGACGAAATCGCCGCTTCCGGGTATCCCGCATCCATCATCTATGTCGATTCGCCGGGTGGCAAACTGGAGGCGATCAACCTGCTGCCCAAGGCGGCGCCTATCCTTGAAGAGGCCGGCGTTGACCTGGGCTTCCACACCGACGATCCCATCACCGATTCCCGGCTATTCCTCCGCTCGCCCGCTTTCGGCATCAGGGAAGGCCTCAGCCGGCAGAAAGCGCTGGAGTCGGTCACCATAGCCAATGCCCGTATGATGGATATCGAAGACCGGGTCGGCTCGCTGGAGCCCGGCAAGGACGCTGACTTCATCATCCTCTCCGGCGATCCGTTCAGCGTCTACACCCGGGTGGAACAGACCTGGATCGAAGGGCGGAAAGTGTGGGATATCGAGGATCCCGATGACCGGAAATACGCCACCGGAGGATACCAGGTGATCCGCAGCAGCGGTCACGGACACTATCACGACCACTAACATTGCAAAGCACTAACATAACAAAGGAGTACGTCCCTTTTAACAGATCATATTGAACAAAATGCTTCCCATCACCCGTACTTTTCGAACCCTGAGACGACCTGCCGCCTTGCTGGCGCTCATCGCCACGCTGCTGTTCCTGCCGCCAACCGCATCCTCCCAGATTGCCGTAACCGCCGATACCGTCTACACGATGGAGGGTGATCCCGTTCTGAACGGCGTGGTGCTCATCCGTGACGGCAAAATCGAGCGTGTGGGCCCGGCTTCGGAGGTCACTATCCCCGATGGCTACGAGCGCCATAAAGGGGTTGTTGTCACGCCCGGACTTTTTGACGCACGGACCGTGGTCGGCCTTGCCGGGTATTTCAACCAGGAGCACGATCAGGACCAGCTTGAGCGCTCGCACGCCCTGCAGCCCGATCTGCGCGCCATTGACGCATACAACGCCCGTGAGGAACTGGTCGGTTTCCTTCGCCGGAACGGCATCACCACGGTGCACACCGGGCATTCGCCCGGGGCCATAGTGAGCGGACAGACCATGATCGTCAAAACCGCCGGCGGAACGGTGGATGAGGCCCTGCTGGATTCGACCACGGCCCTGGCCATTACACTGGGACCCGGGGTCCGCGGCCAGTTTGACACGCCCGGTACCCGGTCCAAAGGCATTGCCATGCTGCGGCAGGAGTTGTTGCGGGCCGCTGAATATGCCGAAAAACGACGTCATGCGGATGCCGACGGCCGTCCCGACCGCGACTTGAGACTGGATGCCCTGGCCGATATGCTGGAAGGCCGCATTTTCGCTCTTGTCACGGCGCACAAAACACACGACATCATGACCGCCCTGCGGCTGCAGCGCGAGTTCGGGTTCCCGATGCTGCTGGACGGCGCCTCGGAGGCGTACCTGCTACTGGATGAGATCAGGGAGGCCGGCGTGACCGTTATCCTCCATCCTTCCATGGTTCGGCTCCGCGGCGAGACGGAAAATGCGGCGTTTGACACGGCCCGTAAACTGCACGAAGCGGGCATTCCGTTTGTTTTCCAGAGCGGATACGAAGGCTACGTGCCCAAAACCCGTGTTGTTCTGTTCGAGGCGGCCGTGGCTGTGGGATACGGCCTGGACAGGATTGCTGCGCTTAACGCCCTGACTGCAGGTCCGGCAGCACTGTTCGGCATGGATGACCGGCTTGGATCGCTGCGCAGCGGCAAGGACGCCGACCTGGTCATCTTCAACGGGGACCCGTTCGAATACACCTCTCGTCCAACTCACGTCTTCATCGACGGAGTGCTCAAGTACAGCATGGACTGATTGTTGCAGGCAACAAATCGCACCAAGCTAAAGACGCCATCTGCAAGTCTGCAAGTGCAAGGAAAAGTGCAAGGCAAGAGGTTCTCCTGAAGGATATTGCTACGCCGCTATGCTGCAGAGGTTCTTCTAAAGGATATTGCTGCGCCGCTATGCTGCAGAGGTTCTCCTGAAGGATATTGCTGCGCCGCTATGCTGCAGAGGTTCTTCTGAAGGATATTGCTGTGCAGCAATAGTCATGGTCAGTATTACGCCATGCTCTCCGGTTGCAGGCTCGGCTCCTCCATGCCATTCTTCTGCCGCAGAATCCCGGGTCCGGCATCCGGGTCGGGCTTGACCGGGAACTCGCAGATGAAACGGCTGCCCTTACCGATTTTACTCTCAAGATGAATACGTCCACCGAGTCGTCCAACAAGCATTTTTACCGTGTAAAGGCCAAGGCCCGTGGACTCCTCTCCCCCGGTTGGCTTGGCGGACAGCTTGCCGAACATCTGGTACAAATTCTGCTGATCTTCCTTGGAAAAGCCCGGCCCTTCGTCCTGTACAGAAAACTCCCAGGTCTCTTTTTTACCCAGCACTTCAACACGAACCCGGGAATGTCGCGGCGAGTATTTTATTGCATTGGATATGATGTTATCTGCGATGCGGCTCAGATAGGCCGGTTCCGAGTAGGCACTTATGTCAGAAATATCCTTCTCAATGTGGATATTCTTCTTTCTGGCAATCTCCTTGAAATTGACGAGAGCATGTTCCAGGACCTCACTTACTGACATGTATTCCAGCTTCAGCTCTTTGGTCTCTTTTTCAAGTGAGTGGACCTCGAGCAGGCTGCTGATCAGCTGATTAAGCCGGTTTGCCGAGTTCATGGCCAGGGCAAGGTGTTCTTTTTCCGACTCATCTCTCAGGGATTCATCAATCAGCTCCAGAAAGCCGATCACCGCAAACAGCGGATTTCGCAAATCATGGATGATCATGCCGACAAGCCGGGTTTTCTCGTCATTGAGATGCTTGAGTTCTGCGTTCAGGTCACTGAGCTGAGTGTTCTTTGCCGTGATCACCTCGTTTTTCTGCTTCAGGAACTGGTTTGCTGTTTCGAGTTTATTTTTGTTGCGGAAAAGAATCACAAGCAGTGTTCCGGTTATCAGAACCCCAAGAAAAAGTGAGAATAGTATGAGTTGCTGGTTCCTTCCCAGACGCTCCCGATAGGAAAGCTGCTGCCTGAGCAATTCGTTCTCTGTCGTTTTCAACTCCAGTTCAAGCCGACTGCGTACTTCTTCAAATTCAGTATGCCGTCTTATACTGTCTATCTGGTCAACATACTTTCGCTCTTCCCGTATGGCGGCAAGAGCTTCCGGATAATTGCCCAGTTGCTCATTAAGCAACGCTTTCGTATTCCAGGTCCTTGCCAGCACGTTCAGATTGTTTGTCTGTCCCGCGAGATTGCTTGATATCTCAATATATTGCGGCACTTCATCATAACGCTCTTTTTTGAATAGCACATCAGCAAGCCCGGCACTGTGGTACATTACGCCGGGCATGAAATTGATAGACATGCTCTCCTCATATCCCTGCTCGAAAAAAGAATAGGCTAGAGGCAACCGATCCGTATCCATGTAAACCTGCGCAAGGTTGAAATAATTTTGGATGAGAGACGGGCTGATGCCCATTTGTTGATTGATCATCACGGCTTTGAGCAGGGTATCGGCAGCGGCTTCTTTCATCCCGAGGCTGCTCAGCGTATTGGCCATGTTGTTGTAGTTGGTTGCTGACTGCAACCGGTTGCCAATTTGCCGGTTGATCCGAAGCGACCTCCGGTACTCTTCCAATGCCAAATCGTAATCTTCCTGATTATGCAAAAGAAGGCCGATGTTATTGCGAACCACCGCCTTGTTACTCAGTTCACCGGACTCTTCAAGTTTCTCCAGTGCTTCATAATAGAGCCGGATCGCCTCAACGGGATTCGTTTCGCTTATGGCTCTGGCACGGGATGCGTACAACGAGCCAATAGTTCGGGCATCTTCCACTTGCGCTATCAGTTCATTTGCTTTTTCAAGCAAATAACTGCCTTCATCCGGGCGACCGTCCATGAAGCTGAAATTCGATTGTCGGATAAGTGCCTGGACTTTTTGTTGAGGGCTGCCGTGCTCTTCAATCAGATCCATTGTAGCCTGCAGCTTTTTTTCTCCCTCCCGAATTCGCCTGCGGTCCTGATAGGAAGACACCCGATATAGACTGGCATCAATCAGTGCCTCGTAGTTCCCGACATTACCTGCCTCTTCCATCACGAGAGCTGTCAGAGAATCCGCTTTTGCATAATCGTTTTTCTGCAACGCTTCGCGAGCCTGTTTGTTCATAGCCCTCAACGCTACGGCAAGCTCATCTTGAGCATCAGAACCCCGCTCAAGGTTATTTGTATCACAAGCTGCAAACGCAAAAAGGACTATAACCCATAAGACTGACAATTGGGAACGTGTCATAATACCGAGTAATAAACCGTCTTTGTTTTCATATAATAAACAAATATGCTAAATTTTTAAAAAATCATTACCGTTTATGATTTCCGTTTCGGCCCGGCGCGTATTCAGGTAATATTCTTTGTTAATACATTACTTGAGTCGATAAACTGACTGATTGCCGGATGTCTGAGTACAGAAATCACTGATACGGGATACCGTCTGGTGCTATTAGATCGTTATTACATGCGTTACAATTCAATAAAGGTTTATAAATGAATCATTCATGGCCGTTATTTCGGACACACAGGCGCATGATTACTTCCATGAATGCTCCATGTGTCCGCTTGAATCCAAAGTTTTAAACACATGAAACGAACATGGCAGCCTCTTGTTGACACACAGGGGCATGATTGAATCCTGTCATGTGAGTTCATTCTGTCCATATGAATCATAATTGATTTAAACAGATGAAATACTACAGACACGTACGATGGGTATTTCTCGCACTGGGCCTTGCTACTGTTATCGGCCTTACGGTGATGAATGTTTACTCTCTTTATGCACTTCATGATAATAAAGTGCAAAGTTCGGTAGAAAAGCAGAAACGGCAGCTTATGGAGTACACCAATCAGATTCGTAGCCGTTTCCGCTATCCGGTCCGCACATTATGGCAACTTGATATGGAAGAGTTGAAGGCTTCACTGAGCTCTCCATCCAATGTGCCTCCAGACCTGATGGCAATCATTGAGGAAGCAAGCCGGGACAGCCTGTTCTCTGATATCTATCTCACCACACCAGATTGCAGCCCCTGTGAACACTACGGTGACCCCATCTGGCACTATCAGCCTGAAAGCGGGCTGTTTGCCATTACATCGGATTACGACCAGCTGGTCAGTGACGGTCTTGGCATCACCCGTACCCGGATGAATGCCCTTGTACAGGACTACCGATGGAACACGCGCGTCATCTTTGACACCCACAACAGCATGACTGTGGCATTGATCAATTCCACCAGCAGGGAAGTGGTGGCCTACCTCCTGTTAGTCATCGACCAGGATTTCCTCGTCAATTCCTACATGGGGCCAAAACTTGCAGAAACTTTCGGGACCGGCGAGGAGACAGGTATCATTGTCTGGCTGCATGACTGGACCAAGAACGAGGTGCTCTCCACCACTGCCCCTGAAGTGGCCTACAGTTACCAGAACGTTGATTTCATTCAGAACTTCCCTGATCTGCTAAACAACTGGAACCTGAAAGCCGCCTTCACGGTCAACCCCGATATTGCCGCATCCAGAGCATCACTCACCCGCAATCTGTTAGCCCTTGCCGGTGCCATGGTACTGCTTATTGGTGCGTTTGTCTTCATGTTTTTCACGGCGCAGCGCGAACGCGCCCTGGCTCAAAGACAAGCACTTTTCCTTGCCAACGTAACCCACGAACTGAAGACACCGCTGGCTGTGATCTCCGCGGCGGGAGAAAACCTTCTGGACGGCAGGGTGACCGACCCCGCCCGGCTTAAATCTTACGGAACTCATATCTTCAACGAGTCACTCCGGCTCCGGACCATGATCGACCGGCTTCTGGATGTTGCCAGATCCAACACCAAAAATGTACACCTCCGCAAAACCCCGACCCATGTGCCCGATTTTCTGAGAGCCTATCTCAAGAAAAAGAAAAGCTACCTTGAGTCACATGATGTGAACCTGTATCTGGATATCGCTGAAAACACGCCTGCAATCAAGGTGGACCAGTCAGACCTCGAATCCATCCTGGACAATCTCATCGACAATGCCGTAAAATACAGCCCCGACCGTAAATTCATAGAAATCCGGACAAAAAACAGCAGCGATATGGTATCGCTGATCGTAAAAGACAAGGGTGTTGGGATACCGAAAGAATTTCAGCAGTACATCTTCGACAAGTTTTTCAGGGTAGAAGATGCCCTGACGGCACAGACAAAGGGACATGGACTTGGCCTCTCCATTGTCAAAGACCTCACCACGCGTAACGGCGGCATCATCAATGTCACCAGCACCCCCGGCAAGGGATCCGCGTTCGCTATCCAATTCCCCGTGTCGGACTCCCATCAGCCGCAAGACGGCACATCCACATCCAACCCCATCCACCAACATCCCAAAGAACAGGAATTCGAGCATGCCTCCTAACAAGCAGACCATTCTCATCGTCGAAGACGAGCCCAGCCTCATTTTTACTCTGAAGGACACACTTGAAAATGAGGGTTACGATACACTTATTGCGGAGAACGGAAAAGATGCACTGAAAATCGCAGAGGAATCGCCTCCCGATCTGATGATCCTGGATGTCATGTTACCAGGCATCAGCGGTTTTGATGTCTGCAAAAAAATCCGTGAAAAGAAACTCATGTTCCCGATTATCATCCTTACCGCAAGGGACCAGGAAATCGACAAAGTGACCGGCCTGAATATTGGGGCCGATGACTACATCACCAAACCGTTCGGTGTGAAGGAACTGCTCGCACGGATCCACGCACGGCTTCGCCGAAGCGACAACTATGCCGGGAAAAACGAAATAATCAGACTGGGGGATGTCACGCTTGATCTCAATGAGAGTGTCGTTCGCAGGCCCGATGGGGACGTGGAGCTCACTACCCGCGAAGTGGAGGTAATCCGCTTCCTGTCCAACTTCCCGAATGAACCTGTGACAAGAAGAGCGCTGCTGGAGAACGTGTGGCGCTACGAATACACATCCAACACCAGTACCCGTACCGTAGATGTGCACATATCCAAACTCCGAACCAAGGTGGAAATGCGCCCTGATGACCCGCGATACCTGGTCACGATGCACGGTGTGGGTTATATGCTCAAAATATCCTGATCCCGGAGTATTCTCTGACATGGTGGAAGATGCGCACGGGTTGTGGTCCACTGCACCGCCCGGACCTTTGACCTGTCAGGTAGACTGCATCTCCTCCACCTGGGAGAGGAACTGGACGAAGCCCTCTATCTGACTCTGAAGCAGCTTGGCTACCATTTCGTCCGTGATGCCTTCCTCTTCATCAAAAAGCTTGTTCACCCGCTGCAGGAAAACTCGCTCCGCATAGGTGTGGGCATTCCTGTAGGCACACACCATCTGCATCTGTTCCACGGCCCGCAGTGCGCCGAAAGCCCCTGCCGCCTCGCCAATAAAGGCAATGGGCTTCTTGTGGAAAGCATCAGGAAAAGGCAGATAATCCACAAACATCTTGAGAATACCGGGAAACGAACCGTTATACTCCGGTATTACCATAACTATTCCGTCAGCATCAATGACCTGTTTGCGGAATTCCTCCACCCGAGGCAACTCCTTGCCGTATTTCCCGCCCATGACTTC
>SKYY01000045.1 GCA_007127665.1 Balneolales bacterium
CCCGGACCACCCCCACGGCAATCTCATGATGCGGACGCTTTTTGGCGGGTGATTTATAGGGATATTTGCCGGTTTCACCGTTTCTGTGCGCATGGCAGCGAAGCTGAAACGGGCAGGATGAGCAGGAGGGGCTTTTTGGGGTGCAAACCGTGGCGCCCAGTTCCATCATGGCCTGGTTGAAATCGCCCGGGGAGGAACGGTCCAGAAGTGCCGCTGCATGCCGTTCGATCTCTTTTTGCGTCAGGGATAGCCGCACATCTTCCCTGATGCCGTAAAGCCGGCTGATGACACGGATCACATTGCCGTCCACAACAGGGTGTGGCTCCCCGAAGGCGATGCTCATAATGGCGGCGGCGGTGTAGGGGCCGATCCCCTGCAGGGAAATAACCTCATCATAGGTATCTGGAAACCGCCCGTTATGCATTTCAACAATCTGTTTGGCGGCTTTGTGCATATTTCGTGCGCGTGAATAATATCCAAGGCCTTCCCAGAGCCGCAGCACTTCATCAAGGTCGGACCGGGCCAGTGATGTGACATCCGGATAGCGTTCGGTGAACCGTTCGTAATAGGGCAGGGCCTGATCCACCCGGGTCTGCTGCAACATGATCTCCGAGATCCAGATGCGGTACGGATCGCGGGTGCGGCGCCATGGCAGATCGCGCTTTATGCGCCGGTACCAGTCCAGCAGCTGTTTGCGGTCAGCGTCACTCGCCACGGCTCAAGTCAATTACCTGAACGGCTACATTCATGGAGGATGCGGCGCCGAACTGATCGGTGGCTATGACCTGGAATTCGTGTTCGCCGGTCTGGCGACGCGTCGGGGTCCAGCGGAACCGACCGCTCTGTTCGTCAAGAGTGGCGCCATCGGGCAGATCCACGCCGATGTATCGGATCAGGCTGGCGTCACTGCCATCGGGATCGGTGGCCCGGATTGGAATGCTGAATTCTTCATCCACTGGAATGGAAAGGGGGCGGACATGTGAAAAACGCGGTGGAGTGTTAAACGGGCGAACCGTTACGGTGAACGAGGTGCTGTCGGTCTGTCCATCCTGCGAGCTGGCTATGAGGGATATTTCGTGTGTGCCGATGTCCGACGAAGATGGCTGCCAGTAAAGTCCGTTGCCACGGATCCGTATGGCATCAACCCGCGATCGCTGCTGGAATGATACCGTGCTGATGTCGTGACTGCTGTCAAGTGAGAGTGACATGAGCAGGGGGCGGGGATAGGGAATAATCTGATTTTCGATATCTGAAATTCGCAGTGGCCCTTCGCCTGGGCTTCCGGGTTGCGTGACCGATGGAGTGTCAGGGTCAACGGTTCCCGGGTCCGGTCGCATGGTGGCAATGTGGGCCGCATCCACCCATCTGGCAAGCTGTCGGTATTCGCTGATCCACAACTGGTCTTTGAAAACGGTAATGTGGTTTCCGGCGGATGGATCTTCACGGAAAAGGGTGGGACGCAGACCCTGACGGGCAATCCAGATGCGGCTGCTCTCACCGCGGATCAGGTAATTATCGTTCCAGTGCTTCAGGTCCCTGACCGACTCGCTGATGCGGAACAGTTCATCGGAGCGGCCGTCGGACCGGATGCGGTATACGGCACCATTGTCGGTGGTCATGTAGAGACGGTTCCCCGGCGAATGCAATTGTGATGCGCCCCGGGGCAGCTGGAAATTGCCGCTTTGCGTAAGTGATCCGTTGTCAAGTTCAAAAACGAAAAGCCGGGCCTGGTCGTCGAGGGCGAAAAGCTGGCTTGTGATACGCGCAAGAGAGAGAAAAGGCCTGTTGTGCGAAAAAACGGATTCAGGGTTCTGATCCACTGTTTCGGGTGTTTCCAATGAAATCCGGAGCAGGCCGGTTTCTCCGTCGGCCAGGAAAAGGTAGTTGCCAAGCCGGACCATATCGCGCGGGTCATGGTCAAGTCGGGTGGATGAGTATACGCCAAGCACAGATGTTGGTTCGATAATGGTAAGCCTGCCGTCGCGGCCGAACAAATAGGAAAACCGGATGTCTGTTAGCAGACGGTCTCCGCGGTTTGCAAGTCCGGAAGAGGAGTAAAGCCATTGTGGTTCCTCTGTTCCGGTCCGGAATACGACAAGCCCTTCACGGTCCGAAAGCACGTACATATGGGCTTCACTGCTTGTGATGGCTTTGATATCCGGGATTTCCATAAGCGACTCATGGCTGCGCACGGGCTGGGGCCTGGTCTCGGCATGTGTCGGGAATGTTTTCAGAATGAGTATCAGCAGCAGGCAGGTCAGCATGAGACTGGCCGGACGGGGTCTGAGTCGGAGGGTCACGAACCGTTCCGGTACCTGATCATTGGAATCCATGCGAGTTGGAAGTAGTAAGTTTGCTTTCAAATACATACGGTAATTTCTTAGAGCCAATGGTGTTTCTTGTACCATTGAATGGTTTCGTCAAGCCCTTTTGCGAGATCTGTGTTTTGTCTGAAGCCCAGCCTGGTTTTGGCTTTTTCCACCGAGCAGGTCCATTGCATACCCAGTTCCCGGGCCTTGTCCCGGTTTATAACGGGGTAGCGGCCGATTAATGATGCAGCTGTTTCAGCAATATTTCCGACAACTTCGACAAGGCGCGGTGAGACTTTTACAGCATACAGTTTCTTTCCGAACACTTCAGAAGTAGCCTGACGGATCTGTTCCCAGGTATACAGCTCTTCGCTGGAGATGAAATAGGTTTCGATACCGGGCTTTTTCTCTTCAGCGGCAAGCAGGATCCCATCCACAAGATCCCGTACATGGATAAGTGAAACGCGGGAATCACGGCCATCATCAATGATCGGGAAGAGCCGCCAGGAAGCCATCTGAAAGACACTGAATATCTGCTCTTCCCTGGGTCCGTAAACGGCAGGCGGACGGATGATCGTGACGGATATGGAGTCATCGGCAACATCGGCGATCATCTCTTCCATTCTTTTTTTTGACTCGCCGTAGCCGGTTACCGGCATGAGCGGGTCTTCTTCGGTCACGGGATGGCTGAAACTGGGTCCGCTTGCAGCAAGGGAAGAGAGCACGACAAGTTTCGGTATGCCCAGTTTCATGGCGAGACGCAGGATGTTTTCCGTGGCGGCCACGTTGGCCTGGTCAAAGATTTTCCGGGAGGGTGCCTTAACAACCCCGGCAATGTGGTAGACTACATCGACATCATCCATTCCTTCCCTCAGTGCGGTCAGGTCGTGCAGATGACCTTTCACCCGCACAATATCCTTATCCTGAAGCCATTTATCATTGGCCCTGACCAGGCAGCGTATTTCGTCATTCTGGTTTTTCAGCAGGCGGTCGACAAGATGGCTTCCGATGAATCCGGTCCCACCAGTTACAAAAGCTTTCATAGAAATTTAGTATACTTTCCTTAATTTAGAAAAATGTATGGAGTCTGGCTCAGGTGATTCCGGCAAAGCGAGAATGGTCGTGTCGGATGCGATCGGAACTGATTGGAATATATCGCGATCCTGACAGGGAATAAAGCAATGAACGTATAAATCGTCCTTATTTGTGCTTGCCATGCGGAAGCCCCGAATTGCTCTTTTTACAGGAAATTATAACCACATTCGGGATGGTGTGTCCAATACACTGAACCGGCTGGTGGCATATCTGGGCAGGCACGGCTTCGATATACTTGTTTTCGGTCCATGGTCGCCGAACCCGGCAATGCCGCATGAAGGAAACTATGTTCCGGTTTACGCAATTGCCTCACCAGGTCGTCCCGAGTACAGGATCTCCATGGGGTTTCCTTCGGCTGAAAAACAGAAACTGCGTGATTTTGATCCCGACCTGATCCACATCGCCACCCCGGATTTGCTGGGCTTCCGTGCCTTGCGGTATGCGATGAAAAACGATATCCCGGTGGTATCTTCATACCATACACATTTCTCCAGCTATCTCAAGTACTATCGTCTCGGGTTATTAGAGAAGCCTCTTTGGGCATATCTTCGCTGGTTTTACAGGAATTGTGAGCATCTTTATGTGCCATCGCCTACCACCATGCATGAGCTTCGAAGAGAAAAGGTGGAATGTGAGCTCAAGCTGTGGTCCCGTGGTGTTGATACCAATCTGTTCAACCCGGGCCAACGGGATCCGGTTTGGCGCCGATCCCTCGGGTTTGCGGATGATGATATTGTGATCGTTTTTGTCTCCCGCCTGGTTTGGGAGAAAAATCTGAATATGGTTACCGGCATTTTCCGAAAAATTGCTGGTATGACATCTTCTGTCAGAACACTTGTAGTCGGTGACGGTCCGGCCCGAAAAAAACTCGCCAAAAGTCTCCCTGATACCGTTTTTACCGGTTATCTTACCGGTCGGGAACTTGCCAGGGCCTATGCCAGCAGTGATATCTTCTTTTTTCCTTCGGACACGGAAACCTTTGGTAATGTGACTCTGGAGGCGATGTCCTCCGGGCTTCCGTCTGTAGTTGCCCGGGCTGTCGGCAATATTTCACTGGTGGATGAGGGGAAAACCGGTTACCTGGCGGGAGCCAACGATGAAGATCGCTTTACAAAATGTCTCCTGGAGATTATTGAAAACAGCGAACTAAGGGTGAAAATGGCTGACTTGTCGCGCAAAAAAGCGCAGACCTACGAGTGGGACCGGATGCTTGACCAGCTTGTCAGGTATTACAACGAAATATTGACCTTCAACAATCATCAGGGCGGCTGACTGTCCCGATCACCCCCATTTTTCCTGAAAACAGGTCATAAACAGGTTAAAAAAGGATTATCAACGGTTTTTCTTTTTTTTGGAAAAGATTAAATAAAAAATACCTTAAATCGTTGAATATTGTCTTTGTGACTGCGCAGGGAACGATAAAGGTAAAATGATTGGAATCACTGCACAACAATAACATAGTGGTCGTTATACCAGAAAAAATTGTGCAATATCACCAATATTGGTTATTTTTAGTGCTTTACCAAGCCAAACAGCGTACGATCTAAATGGCCCAATCCGACCAGAAAATCAAACCAGCCGACATCTTTGCCAAGGCATATCAGTTTACGGCAGCTGATGATGTGAAAAAGCAGGGTCTGTATCCCTATTTCAAACCACTGACGGATACGGACGGGAATGTTGTGGTTATTGAAGGAAAAGAGGTCATCATGGCCGGTTCCAACAATTATCTCGGATTGACAAATGATGTCAGGCTGATGGAAGCGGCGCAAAATGCGATTACCAAATACGGTACAGGGTGCACCGGCTCACGATATCTCAACGGAACACTAGACCTGCACCT
This sequence comes from Balneolales bacterium, assembly GCA_007127665.1. Taxonomy (GTDB): domain Bacteria; phylum Bacteroidota; class Rhodothermia; order Balneolales; family Natronogracilivirgulaceae; genus SKNL01. The sequence continues at coordinate 5,248 of SKYY01000045.1, forward strand.
CGATCTGGAAGAGAAGCTTGCCGCTTTCATGCGCAAGGACAATTGTGTTCTGTTCAGCACCGGTTACCAGACCAATGAAGGGGCCATCCAGACCATTGCCGGCCGAAACGATATTATCTTCTCCGACAAGGATAATCACGCCTGTATCGTGACAGGTACGCTGCTTTCCAATGGTCGTACGGTACGGTATTACCACAACGACATGGAGCATCTGCGAAAGCTCCTGGAGCGGGAAAATGACACCACCGGCAAAATCATTGTCAGTGACGGTGTGTTTTCCATGTCCGGTTCCCTGGCCAATATTCCGGAACTCGTTTCACTCTCGAAAGAGTTCAACACCAGGCTCTATCTCGATGATGCGCATGCCATCGGAGTGCTTGGCGATGGCGGCCGCGGTTCAGCATCGGCTTTTGGTCTTCTGGACGAAGTGGATCTCGTCAGTGGTACGTTTTCCAAATCCTTTGCATCGCTCGGCGGATTCCTCGTCGGAGATCGCGAGGTAATCGAATACATACGGCATCACTCTCCCGCTCACATCTTCAGTGCCTCCATGCCACCGGCTAATGTGGCCACCGTCCTGAAGGCCCTTGAAATACTTCAGGATGAGACCTGGCGCCTGGAACGGCTTGAAGAGATATCCAATTACATGCGAAAGGGCCTCGAAGATCTTGGCTTCAACATCTGGACAAGCCAGTCGCCCATCATTCCGGTTGTTATCGGTGATCTGATGGATTGCCTCAGGTTCTGGCGCGATCTGTTTGAAGAAGGCGTCTATGCCAATGCTGTGGTTCCCCCGGCTGTGCCTCGCGGACAATCACTGCTCCGCACCAGCTACATGGCCACTCACACCAACGAGCAGCTGGACAGTATCCTGGATGCTTTCCGGAAAGTGGGTATCCGCCGGGGCATCATCGACAAAAACGGCCATTCTCTTCTAAAGGTCTGATTTCGTGGAAAAGCCCATAAAGGATGCCAATAGTGAGCCCGGAAATCTCAAAGGGGTGGCATTTGTGTCCACCGAAGAAGAGCGCAAACAATTCATCGAATTTCCCTACCGCCATTACGCCGACGATCCGGTCTGGGTGCCGCCGCTGAAGATTCAGCAAAGGGATCTCCTTGACACAAACAAGAACCCATTTTTCAAAAATGCCGAGATCGCACTTTTCCTCGCGTATGACAACGGAGAAATTGCCGGCAGGATAGCCGCCATCCACAATCATGCCTACAATCGGCATAACAAGGACAGCGCCGGTTTTTTCGGTTTCTTCGAGTGCAATGAGAATCAGTTTGTCGCTGATCTGCTGTTCCGCGTGGTCAGGGACTGGCTGAAGCTCAGGGGATGCAACAAGCTTCTGGGGCCCATGAATCCCGGACTTCTGGACGAGATCGGCATTCAGGTGGAAGGCTTCGAACACAGGCCTGCCATCATGATGCCGCACTCAAAACCTTACTACGATGAGATGATCCGGAAGACTGGCCTGAAGAAGGAAATGGACCTTTTTGCCTATCGCGTTCACTCCGATACCGTACGGGTAGATCGTATGGACCGGGCGCTGGAGATCGTAAAGAAAAGGACTCCCGGAATCGAGGTTCGAAAGGTCAATCTCCGCAATTTTGACGAAGAAGTGCGGATCATCCATGACATCTTCAACCGAGCATGGGCAAAAAACTGGGGGTTTTATGAGATCAGCCTTGAGACCTTCATCCATCTTGGAAAAGAACTTAAAATGATCATCGACACTGACTACGCTCATGTTGCCGAGGTCAACGGTGAGCCGGTGGCTTTTTCGATCGCCCTGCCTGACTACAATCAGGTGTTTGCAAAAATGGACGGGACCCTGTTCCCAACCGGTTTGATCAAACTTCTTTGGCACCGCCGCAGGATCAATTCCATCAGAACGGCATTGATGGGCGTCATACCGGAGTATCAAGGACGCGGAATTGACGCACTGCTCACGAGAGAATCCATAGTGAATGGTCTTGGCCGGGGTTTTGTTTCTGCAGAAGTAGGTTGGCTTCTTGAAACGAATACCGAAATTTTACGGGTTGCTGAACGCATAGGTGGTAACAAAGAAAAGACTTACCGTATGTACGGACAGTCCCTTTCCTGATTTGTAAAAGACCTTTTTTTTACTTTTTTTTAGCAACTTGCACATCGATTGGTGTTGTTTGTTTATCAACCGGATCTGACGTATGACTGTTAAGACATTAGCCAGGTTGCCTTTGCTGGCAAGGAACAATTCGGAGTTCAAAGTCCGTTCGACACCACTGAGCTCGTTTTCGAAGGAGCAGCTGACAGGCGTCTACCGGAACATGCTCCTGGTGAGGAGACTCGATGAGAAGATGCTCATACTGCTCAAACAGGGCCGCGGACATTTTCATATCGGCTGCGCCGGGCACGAAGCCATTCAGCTCGCTGCCGCAATGGCACTTGAGAAAAAGAAAGACTGGGCGTTTCCCTACTACCGGGACCACGCTTTTTCGGTCGGTTTCGGACTCACATCCCGAGATATCCTTTCAGCGCACCTGAGCAAGGTCACCGATCCGTCGGGCGGACGCCAGATGCCCTCGCACTTCAACAGCCGTGAACATCACATTTTTGCCGCCTCCAGCGCCATAGGCGCCAATTTCCTGCCCGGCCTGGGATTGGCCCAGGCTTCCGTCTACAAGGGAGCGGACGAAGTTACGTACATCTCCACCGGTGAAGGCGGAACATCTCAGGGAGTCTTTTTCGAGCTTCTCAACTGGGCCACACGCTGCAAAGCCCCCGTGGTTATTGTCATTCAGGATAACAAATATGCCATCAGTGTCCGGGTAGACGAGCAGACCAGTAACAAGAGCATTTCCAAAACGGTACGAGGTTTCGAGAATCTCGAAATCTTCGAAGTTGACGGAACGGACCTTTTCAACTCGTATGCCGCTATGAAAAAAGCGGTGGATCGCGCGCGAAAAGGAGAGGGGCCTTCTGTGGTGCACGCACATGTGGTTCGACTGGTGCCCCATTCCTCATCAGACGACCAGAAGAAGTACCGTGATTCGGAGGATCTGGAAAACGATCTGCGGCACGACCCGCTGGAAAAATTCCGGAAACGACTGTTGGCTTCGGAAACCGTTACCCAGGCTGAACTTGAAAACCTTGCAAAAGAGGTTCACGAACAGGTGGAGCAGGACACCGAATGGTGTCTTAAGCAGGATGATCCGTCCCCGGACGATGCCCTGCGGCACGTCCTCTCTGAAAGCCCGCCCGGGCTCGAATATGAAAAGAGCACGCCTTCAGGCAACCCCATCGTTATGGTGGATGCCATCAATCACGC
>SKYY01000155.1 GCA_007127665.1 Balneolales bacterium
CCGGTTTCACGGATCACATCAAGCAGGCCGGGCGCGGGATCCGATGAAAAAGTGAACTCGGGCATCTCATCCGGCACATCTTTCTGAACGACGGTTTTTTCGAAATGGGCACGGGCGGCATCCGCCTTTCCGGAACCGTGGTACATCCGCGTGATGGTCCACGCCAGATCATGCTTCGTGTTGCGGGGATCGTTTTCCACCCGATCCCTGATTTCCGGAAGCCGGGCGTGATCAATATCCGTTACCAGCTCAAAATACGGGTAAATCAGCTGATCGGGGATGGAAAGCGCCTTACCATACATGTCTTCCGGCTTTTCGTCGATGCCGATGTAGTTGTCATAGGATTTGGACATTTTCTGCGTGCCGTCGGTGCCGACAAGCAGCGGCATCATCAGACAAATCTGCTGCGATTGTCCGAACTCTCTCTGGAGGTGCCTGCCTACAAGCAAATTGAACTTCTGGTCAATGCCACCAAGCTCGATATCCGATTTCAGGTGGACGGAATCCTGGCCCTGTGCAAGAGGATAAAGAAACTCGTGCAGGGAGATGGTATCGTTGTTCTGGTACCGCTTTGTGAAATCGTCCCGCTCGATCATACGGGCTACGGTGTAGTGGGATGCGAGCCGTATCACATCCTCAAAACTCATGGGAGCCAGCCACTCTGAATTATAAACGATCTCAGTTTTATCAGGATCAAGGATTTTGGAGGCCTGTTCAAAATAAGAGCGGCCATTTTCGATGATTTCCTCACGGGAGAGGGCGGGACGCGTTTTGTTTGCTCCGGAAGGGTCCCCGATCATGGCGGTAAAATCGCCGATAATAAGGATGGTATGGTGTCCCAGGTCCTGGAACTGCCTCATTTTACGGAGGATAACGGAGTGTCCCAGATGGAGATCAGGGCGGGTGGGGTCGCAGCCCAGTTTGACTCGAAGCGGGGTTTGCGTTTTATGGGATTCTTCAAGCTTTCGGACCAGCTCATCGTGGGGGACGATCTCAACTGTCCCTCGTTCAATAATTTCAAGTTGCTCTTTTACAGACGGTATAGACATGTTATTAATCACTTACTTCGGGTACGGAAAGATAGCGTTCGACGGACTCACGGTAGGGCTTAACACCGGGCAGCACCCTTGCCACGATGTCATAAGAGGCAGGGGCTACCTTAAGCATGGGTTTGTAGAGCAGGGATTCTTTTTGGGTCTCGCTGCCGGGCAAACCGAACCCTGCTGAAAAAATGAGCACAATGCTCACGATCAGGCTGCTTTTAAGTACTCCGAAAAGAGATCCGAAAATGCGGTTTGGTATACTCAGCAGCAGCAGCTGAATGAGTTTGTCAAGAAATACGATGGCGGCATACACGGCAATCTGCGCAGCTATGAAAAGCAGCGCAAAACCAATGTATGGCAGATAGGCTTCCTGTATGTTGAACAACGAGCCAATGATCGAGCCGGCAAAATTGGCATACTGGAACGCAACGAATATGGCAAGAACAAGACCTACGATGCGAAACACTTCCCTGACAAGTCCGTTTCGGAATCCATTCCAGGCAAAAATTGCTACAAAAAGGATGATAACGGCGTCAAAAAGGTTCATTTGGATTCCAATAGTTCGCGAACAACCCGGTTGACCACAGCTCCGTCGGCTTTTCCTTTCACTTGAGGCATGAGGGCACCCATGACCTTGCCCATATCCGACGGAGAAGAAGCCCCGGTTTTGCCGATTATATCAGAAGCAATGGCCCGGACTGCATCCTCAGACATCATTTCAGGGAGGTAGGATTCGATCACTTTGAGTTCATATTCCTCGGTTTCCTGCAAATCGACTCTTCCCGCTTCCCGATATTGCGAAATGGAATCTTTTCGCTGCTTGGCGGCCTTCATGAGCACCTCCCGGACCTGGCTTTCGCTGAGGGTGGCGTCGCTGCCCTTCCTCTCACTGATCTCCTTTTCGAGAATCTTTGCCTTCAATGAACGAAGAACCTGAAGACGCGGGGTGTCTTTTGCCCGCATGGCCTCCTTAAGATCTTGCAGTATTTTTTCGTATGTGCTACTCATAGCTTTGCGGTGTTCGGTTGAAAATTCAAACAAATCGTGGTAACGGCCTCCCGGGACCGTCTTTTCATCCACTTTTTTCCATCACTGCAAATTAGCCAGTTTGCACTAAACAAAAAAAGGTTATACAACAGATGCATAACCTTTTTGAAAAAAAGAAAAGGGATCAAATCAGGACTTCTGGCGGGAAATGAAATCTTTCACCTGATCCTGCTCCATTGTGGATTCATGGAAGACCACCTTGCCTTTCGCTGACTTCCTGGAGAGAATGACCTTGGCCATTTTTCTCTGAGTAGCCTTAGCTGCGAGGACCTGTTCCCCGAAAACCTGTTTCTTGGCCATAACGCTGTTCCTTATTTAATCTCTTTATGGAGGGTGTGTTTACGCAGCTTTGCATTGAATTTCTTCAATTCCAGCCGGTTCGTAGTAGTTCTTCTGTTTTTTGTTGTCACATAGCGGGATGTGCCGGGCGCTTCCGTACACTCGAGAATCACCTGTATGCGGTTTCCTTTTGCCTTCGCCATAACCGATATCAAATATTTTTGTTAAGGGTGCCTTTTTCGCGGGCCTCTTTCAGAACCGCACTGATACCCTTGCGGTTAATGGTACGCACCGTTTTGGCGGTTACCCGCAATGTGACCCAGCGGTCTTCCTCCGGGATGTAAAACCGCCTCTTCTGAAGATTCAGCTTAAAGAGGTGCTTGGTTTTGTTGTTCGCCTTGGAGGACCGGTATCCGTTCAGGGCCTTTGTTCCGAAAATATCGTCTCGCAATGACATGATTCGCTTTCAATCAAGTGGATTATTTACAGACAGACACCAAATATAGCCTAAAAAATTTCAAAAAACAAACTCCGTTATCAGTAAACAATAACGGACAACAGGACAAAAGCCGCTGCATACGGATCCTCGAAACACACGAATTTTTCGCAGGAGCCATTTTGTGATCCGGGGCGATATTTATCATAAGTTGTTTTGAAATGACGCGATTAAGGGCTATTTTCCTGAATTAAATTGGATGAAAAAAGTGGTAGTCCTTAACGGCCGGAGCGCCACTCAGACAGCTAACCCTAACCATTCGAAATGAGTACTCAAAAATCACCCGAATACAGAGCATCAAATATTCAGGTTCTGGAAGGATTGGAGGCGGTGAGAAAACGTCCCTCCATGTACATCGGCGACACGGGACAGCGTGGCTTGCACCACCTGATCAACGAAGTGGTCGACAACTCCATCGATGAAGCCCTTGCCGGCTATTGCAACTATATCGGCCTCAGAATTAACAAGGACAACTCGATGACCATAGAGGACAACGGCCGCGGTATCCCGGTGGATGTGCACAAGAAATTTGGAATGCCTGCCGTCGAACTGGTACTCACCAAGCTCCACGCCGGCGGTAAGTTCGACAAGGATTCCTACAAAGTGTCCGGCGGTCTTCATGGCGTGGGGGTAAGCTGTGTGAATGCGCTTTCAAAAACATTCGATGTGGAAATTCACCGGGACGGTGAAGTGCACGTCATGGGATTTGAGTATGGAAAAACCACACGGCCGTTGAAAAAAGTCGGCACTACCGACAAAACCGGGACTATTGTGACATTTACCCCGGATGACACCATATTCACACAGATAAATGAGTTTCGCTTTGAAATCATAGCCGAACGAATGAGGGAACTCGCTTTTCTCAATCCCGAGGTCACCATAGAACTGGAGGATGTACGTGAAGAAGAGCCTCTGAAAGAGGTATTTCACTACGAAGGAGGTATCAGGGATTTCGTACGCTACCTGGATGAAGGACGTGATCCGCTGGTTCCCGAGGTGATGTATTTTTCCGGAGAGATTGAGGATGTTCCCGTGGAAGTGGCCATGCAGTATACCAGTTCCTATTCCGAAAATGTCCACTCCTATGTGAACAATATCAATACCCATGAAGGCGGCACGCATATCTCGGGCTTCCGGAGGGCGCTCACACGCGCACTAAAGAACTATGGTGAGAAAAACCGGCTTATCAAAGGAAAATTCTCGGTAAGCGGAGAGGATTTCCGGGAAGGACTGACAGCGGTGATCAGCATAAAAGTACAGGAGCCCCAGTTTGAAGGCCAGACGAAGACCAAACTCGGCAACTCCGAGGTACAAAGCTCAGTCGAGGTGGTTGTCTATGAAAAACTGAACGATTATCTGGAACAGAATCCGAAAGTTGCCCGGGCCGTTATCGACAAGGTCATGAGGGCGGCCGAAGCACGCGAAGCGGCCAGAAAAGCCCGGCAACTGGTGCAGCGCAAAAGCGCCATGGCGGGCATGGGACTCCCTGGCAAGCTGGCTGATTGCTCCATCAACGACCCGGCTCATTGCGAAATCTACCTGGTTGAGGGTGACTCCGCCGGCGGATCGGCAAAATCCGGACGCAACCGCAGTTTTCAAGCCATTCTTCCATTGCGTGGTAAAATCCTGAATGTTGAGAAAGCGCGTGTCGGCAAGATCCTGGAAAACAACGAGATCAGGGCTATTATTACAGCACTTGGCGTCGGCGTCGGATTTATCGAAGATTTCGACATCACGAATCTCCGGTACCACAAGATCATTGTCATGACGGATGCGGATGTCGACGGATCACACATCCGGACACTTCTACTGACATTCTTCTACCGCTACATGCAGCCGCTTATTGAAGGCGGACACGTCTACATTGCCACACCCCCGCTTTACAAAATCACACAGGGCAGCAAAATTGAATACGCCTGGGATGATGACAGCAGGGACAAAATCCTGAAATCGCTAAAAAAGAGCACCAGGAAGGTTGATGTCTCGCGCTACAAAGGACTTGGAGAAATGAACCCCGACCAGCTCTGGGAAACAACCATGAATCCGGAGTCACGTACCTTGCAACAGGTTACTGTGGAAAGCGCCGCCGCGGCAGACAAACTGTTCACCGTTCTTATGGGTGATATGGTGGAACCTCGGCGTGCATTCATTGAAAGAAACGCCAAATACGCAAAACTCGATATCTAAAGACCTTTAATTCTGATGTCCGACAAGATTATAAAAATCAATCTCGAAGATGAGATGAAGTCCTCCTACATCGATTACTCGATGTCGGTTATTGTATCCCGGGCCCTCCCCGATGTCCGTGACGGACTCAAGCCGGTTCACCGGCGGGTTCTGTACGGAATGAGCGAACTTGGAATGCTCCACAACCGTGCCTACAAGAAAAGTGCACGTATCGTTGGTGAGGTTCTTGGTAAGTATCACCCGCACGGTGATTCCGCTGTTTACGACACCATCGTGCGTATGGCGCAGGATTTTTCCATGCGCTACACACTTGTGGACGGACAGGGAAACTTCGGTTCGGTGGATGGGGATTCCGCAGCGGCCATGCGATATACGGAAGTACGCATGGAGCGCCTGGCCGAGGAGATCCTCTCGGATATCAACAAAAACACGGTCGATTTTCAGCCCAACTTTGACGACACACTGACCGAGCCGTCGGTGATGCCGTCCATGGTCCCGAACCTGCTGATCAACGGGGCGTCCGGAATTGCCGTAGGCATGGCCACCAACATGCCGCCTCACAACCTTACGGAGGTGGTCAACGGCATCAAGGCCTATATCCAGGACCCGGAAATCGAGATTTCTGACCTGATGAAGCACATAACGGCACCTGATTTTCCCACAGGTGGTATTATATATGGATATGACGGTGTCAGGGAAGCCTATGAAACCGGTCGGGGACGCGTAGTTCTGCGCGCGCTGGCTTCCGTAGAGGAACTGCGTGGCAACAGGGAGCAGATTGTCGTCACTGAGATCCCCTACCAGGTGAACAAGGCCACCCTTATTGAAAAAATCGCATTCCTGGTCCAGTCGGAAAAAATAACAGACATTACAGATGTTCGGGATGAATCCGACCGTGAGGGCATGCGTATCGTTATCATGCTCAAGCGCGGAGCCGTGCCAAGTGTCGTACTCAACCAGCTCTACAAGTACACACAGATGCAGCATACCTTCGGTATCATCAACCTGGCCCTGGTAAAAGGCCGGCCGAAGGTGATGAACCTGAAGAAACTCATCAGGCACTTTGTGGATCACAGGATTGAGGTCATCATCCGCCGCACGCTATACGATCTCGAACAGGCTGAAGCGCGGGCCCATATCCTCGAAGGATTGAAAATCGGCGTTGACAACCTTGACGAGGTCATACAGACCATCCGATCCTCCAGCAATGTCCCCGTGGCCAATGAACGGCTGAGAAGACGGTTCGGACTGAGCGACTTGCAGGCCAAAGCCATTCTGGACATGCGCCTCCAGAAGCTCACGGCCCTCGAAAGAGATAAAATCGAACTGGAATACAAGGATATCCTTGAGCAGATCCGCGAATACCGGAAAATACTCACCAGCAGGGATGTTCAGAACAAGATCATTGTGGATGAGCTGGAAGACCTAAACCAGCGATACGGCGACGAACGTCGCACTCAGATTGTCTACTCCGCCGAGGACTTCAACATCGAGGATATGATCGCCGATGAAGATGTGGTCGTTACCATATCCAACACCGGGTATATCAAAAGAACAGCCGTAAGCGGTTACCGCCGGCAAAAAAGAGGCGGAGCCGGAATGAAGGGGGCCACTACCAAGGATGATGAATATGTGGAACACCTTTTTGTGGCTACAAACCACAACTACATCCTTTTCTTTACAAAAAACGGTAAATGTTACTGGCTCAAAGTGTATGAAATACCCGAAGGAACGCGCCTCAGTCGCGGACGGGCCATTGTCAACCTGATCGAAATCGATAAGGACGACAAGGTGCAGGCTTTTGTACCTGTGAAAACGCTCGAAGATGAGAAGTACACCCAAAGCCATAACATCATCATGGCAACCGAAAATGGCATCGTCAAGAAAACCAGCCTGGATGCATACAGCCGCCCGCGGAGAAACGGTATCCTGGCCATCAGCGTGGATGACGACGACTGCCTGCTCAGCGCAAGCCTGACCGACGGTAAAAGCACCATACTTCTTGGCGCCAGAAACGGACGGGCCATACGTTTCCGGGAAACCGATGTCCGGCTCATGGGAAGAAATACCCGAGGTGTCCGTGGGATCAACCTGTCCGACAAGAACGACAAGGTCGTTGATATGGTCGTGATCAAGAACACCAATGACGCTACCGTTCTTGCAGTCTCCGAACAGGGTTACGGCAAGCGAAGCCTTGTGGAAGATTACAGGGAACAGACGCGCGGCGGAAAGGGAGTAATCACGCTCAAGATTACGCCAAAAACAGGTAAACTCATTGCGCTCAAAGAGGTTAGCGATAATGACGACCTTATGATCATCACCGAAAAAGGCAAAATCATCCGTATGCACAGTAAGGATATCAGGTCCATGGGCCGGAATACCCAGGGTGTGCGAATGATGCGGCTTGGCGGCAACGACCATATCTCCGGAATCACTCGGGTAGTAAGCGATGATGATGCTGATACTGCAAAAAAGGTCGGTGATAATGGAGAAGAGGTTGATCTTACCGCAAATAGTAAAAATGTGACAGAAAGCGGCCCGGATAATGACCCGGACAATGCAGACAAAAAGGGCGGCGATGATGGTTCACAAGGAAAAACCGGTCAGCTTGGATTCGACGAAGATTTTTAAGGGAAATAATATCTAAGGGCAAAGTAATATCAACGCTATAAGGCTGGTTGCAAAGCTTCGATCAGCTCCCGGAGATATTCCCTCCTTTTCTCCACAAGAAGCTCCGGTTCTTTAATAGTGACGTATCTGCCAAACTGAAGCAGCCACTCATTGATGAAATCAAGATCATCAATGAGAAAAGTGACGGTCAGCCTGCTATTGTCAAAAGACTGCGCGAGTACTTTACCAGGTAACCCGGAAAGCAGGGAAAACGATTTTTCGATATCCACCTGTATGGTAACGCGAATATTCTCCTCGGCCCTGCCATAAAGCAATTCATCATTGTCGTAACCCCGCTTTCTCAAAAACGGGCGGTAAGCCATAGTGATGTTATCCATTCTGGATAACATGAAATTCCGCAATGACTTTCTATTGTGGCAGAAGCCGATCACATTCCAGTGATCCGTATAATGTACCAGCAAATGCGGATCAATGGTTCTACGTGATACCCTTTTTTTCCGGTCGCGATAATCAAAAGAGACCGGCCGCTTCTCAACGAAAGCCGAACATAGTGTGAACCAATCCCCTCCTGATTCCCTCTTCCCGATATTCTGAATATATGGGGATACCAGTGTTTTGCTTTCCAGCGTGTTCATCTGAGCCTGCAGTGAGGCCGGAATGGCACTCCGGATTTTGAGGGATACGTTCTCTGCATCGCTCACCATTTCCTGATCCACCTGCGCCTTTACAAACGACAGGCCCATCATGATTACCGACAGCTCCCGAAAGGTAAACATGATGGCAGGGATCAAGCCATCCCGTAGCACCCCATAGCCGGTATCGCCATAGTGGGTAACAGGCACCCCCAGC
>SKYY01000111.1 GCA_007127665.1 Balneolales bacterium
CGGTCCACAAAGTACATCAGGTCTTCGGGCGGACCAAAACGGGAGGTTGGTGCAAAATATCCCGTTATCTGATACCCCCATGAGGGGTCGTAAGGGTGCTCGGCAATGGGAAGCAGTTCGACATGTGTAAAACCCATCTCTTTTACATAGGGAACCAGATCGTCGGCCAGTTCGCGATAGGACAGGAAACCGCCCGGATCCAGCTCCTTCTTTTTCCATGACCCGAGATGCACTTCGTAAATGGACATCGGATCGTCAAAGCCTTTTGTGCGGTGGGTCATCCAGTCCTCGTCATTCCACTCATAGGAGTTGATATCCTTGACTATGGATGCATTGCGCGGACGCAGTTCGGAGTAAAAAGCGTAAGGATCCGCCTTGAGCAGGGGAAGATCCTGCCCCTCAACAGCAATCTCATACTTGTATATATCACCATCGGTAATTCCGGGAATAAAAATTTCCCAAATACCCTGATCGTGATATTTCCGCATAGGGTGACGGCGGCCGTCCCACTCATTGAAACTGCCGACCACGCTTACCCGCTTGGCTCCGGGTGCTGAAACGACAAAACGTGTACCAGTAACGTCACCGATCTTCATCTGATGCGAGCCCATCCACTCGTAGGCCCTGCGGTGATTGCCTTCCCCCCACAACTGCAGGTTATAGTCCGAGAGCGTTGGCCCGAAGGAATAGGGATCGGCCGTGGTGTAGGTATTGCCATCATATAGCACTATTTCGTAGTAATAGGATGGCACCTCCTCTTTCCCCTCAAAAAAATATTCAAACACACCACCGATACTGATTTTGGTCATCTTTTCATAGGATGACCCGTTATCCAGCCATATTTTTACGGACTCGGCATTGGGCTGTAAGGTGCGGATGACTATCCCCTCCTTTTTTCCCTTTTTGTATTGATGCGGACCAAGTGCCGCAAATGGGTCCGAGTGATCGGCCCGTTCCAGTGCAGAGATTTGAGCACGATCGAGAAACTTCTGTATCACAGGCATATATTGTCAGAGGATAAGTTACATTGTTGTCTAAAATACAAAGATTTCATCTAAAATTAAGTATATCAGAATGCGCGCTGGTGCGTTACCCTTGATGATCTCGCAATTGCATTGTCACCTCAATGATTATCTGTTTTAAACCTTTGAAAGCCAGTCATCTCATAGCCAGAAGATACCTTTTCTCACGAAAAAATGTATCCCTTATCAATACTCTGACCATGATCAGTGTCGCCGGTGTGACCGTGGGAACGGCGCTGCTGATCGTAGTGCTTTCCGTATTCAACGGTTTTTTTGAGGTAATCAAAAGCATGCTGCTGTCCAATGACCCGGATATTCGTATCGAATCGGCCGAGGCGCGCACCTTCATGATTACCGGGTCCATGGAACAGACACTTGCAGAAATACCGGAAATCGCCGTGCAGTCGCCGTTTATCCAGGGCAAGGCGCTTGTCGCGCATCGCGGGAGAAGAGACCAGGTAGTTGTTGTGAAAGGGGTCGACCCGGAACGTTTTGCCCGGTACGCTGACCTGGATGCCCTCATGTTTGCCGGCGGACTGGATCTGGACGTTCGCAACCGCATGCCGGGCATCCTGCTTTCGGATCCGGTAAGCCGCAGCCTCCAACTCCATATCGGCGATGACATAGCCCTGCTCAGTGCAACTGGAATGCGGCGGGCACTCACCCAGTTCACCGGCCCGCGCACAAGCCGATTTGAGGTCCGTGGGATTTACGATATGAGACAGGTGATCGACGAACCGGTTCTCTATGTCGATATTACCGCCGCCCAGCGCCTGTTCGACCTGCGCAATGAAGTATCCGGCCTCGATATCCGCTTGCACGACCACAACCGCGCCGATGCCGTCAAACAGATCCTGCAGCGTGAGCTGGGCGACACATACCGCGTGCAGACATGGTATGATCTGCAAAAACCGCTCTACGATGTCATGAATCTGGAAAAATGGGGCGCCTACTTCATCCTGATGATCATTGTGCTTGTGGCCGTGCTCAATATCGTCGGATCGCTCACTATGGTCGTAATCCAGAAGCAGCGCGACATTGGCCTGCTCCGGTCCATCGGATTCCGAAGAAAAGATATCATGAGCATATTTCTGCGGCAGGGATGGTACGTGGGGCTCATCGGCTGCATTTTGGGGGGTACGGCAGGGCTCACCCTGGCCTGGCTGCAGGACCGCTACGAAATGGTGAAACTGGCCGGGGCGGAATCATTTATTATCTCGGCTTATCCCGTGCAGGTTCAATGGATGGATGTCAGTTTTGTGCTGGGGGGAAGCCTGCTGCTCTGCGTGCTCGCCAGCTGGTACCCCGCTCTCCGGGCCGCCTCCATCCAGCCGGCCGATGCCGTTCGCAACGAATGAGATTACAAGCGTTCCTTTCCAATGGTCACCGTTCCCGGTTACCATTCACCATCTCCCGGCCTGTCATTCACTATCACCGGGCCTGTCATTCACCATCTCCCGGCAATCATTTCATCCCGGTTACCATTCACTATTCACCGGCTGTCATTCATTATAGCTGTCGGGCAGATCGTTCTCGTACAGCACCACATCCCCGTCCTCCAGCCGCTCCATTAACAAGTCATTGGCTTCAAAAAGAGTGGCGGTCACAGTTATACCGCTCTCGGGATACCCGCCATCCACAAGTCCCTCGTAGACCGGCCGCGTCTGGCTTTTACCAACAAGGTACACATGGTCCGGGGCGTGTTTTGCCACATGCCGCCCGAACTCCCGGTTCTCCTCCTCCTGCCGCTCACCCAGCTCGATCATACCGGGTGTTACAATATATTTTCTGCCGGCTTTGAATGCCGCAAGCACTGAAACGGCATTCTTTGCCCCCACCGGATTTGAGTTGAAAGCATCGTCAATGACCAGCACGCCATTGCGCTTCTTGAGCTCCAGGCGATGCTCAACCGGACGCGCCTTCTGCAATGCCACGCGGATGGTGGGCAACCGCAGGCCCATGACCAGCCCGGCCGCTGCAGCCAGAAGTGCATTCTGTACACTGTGCTCTCCCAGAAGTGCCATGCTGACCCGCTCCGATCCGCCATCATTGAGATTTGCAGGCGGTTGGCCGCCCCTTATTTGTGATGCTTCGCCGGAAACGCCGTCACCCGCCCCACCCAACGTACTGCCGGTTCCGTTTGCAGGCGTCACATGCAGCACAAACGAGCAGCCGTTCTCATCGTAGGTGATCTCTTCCGCGTGGATGTGGTTAACGGCTTGCGAAATTCCCGCCCGGATGACGCAGATATCATTGCGGTTCGCCATGGCGCGGACCCGCTCGTCATCCCCGTTGAGCAGCGCGGTTCCTCCAGGTGGCAGATGACGGACCAGGGCGCCCTTGGTATGTGCGATCGCATCCACCGAACCAAAACTCTCCAAATGGGCAACGCCCACGTTGGTGACCACAGCAATATCGGGCCGGGCAATGCGGCACAGTTCATCGATATTTCCGGCGTAGCGGGCGCCCATTTCGAGAATCAGAACCTGATCACCAGCCTGCAGGTCATTATTAATGACCTTGCATATGCCCATCGGGGTGTTGTAACTCCCGGGGGTGGTGCAGACACGAAAACGCTCCTTCAGGACCGTATCCAGAAGAAATTTGGTACTGGTCTTTCCATAGCTGCCCGTGACGGCAATGATCGTCAGGTCCGGCATGGAGGCGATCTTCTTGCGGGCCTTTTGCTTGAAACGGTACTGGATGAATTTTTCAACGGGATAAACGACGGCGGCGGCGAGGATCAGCACATATGGCAGCAGCAGATCGGCAAAAGCCCACGCCACAAGCAGCATATACATGTCCGGGAACAAGGTGCCACGGTAGAACGAAAAGGCGGTGCCCAGCGTGGGTACCCATATCGCCAGAAGCACCATCACCACAGTCAGGCGGATAACGCGCGGAGTAAATACCAGCGGTTTTTTGACCTGCCTCATCTCAAAATCCGCCACACTCCCGAACCAGAACGCTGTGAAGATGAAAAGAACCACCGCAAGGGAGGATGTGGTGAGCAGCGGCTCAAGGTAATGGAGTGACACCAGCACCAGAAGAATAAGCGCCAGATTGGGAACGGGCAGAAGCACCGTGCTCCAGTGTCGGATCAGCCAGGCACAAAATTCATTGAATTTGTACCCTTTCTGCTGGAACATATGCAACAAATGCCCGCCGCGGTACAGCATATGCCGCAGCATGATGAAAATCACTGCCCAGGATAGAACCTCTATGAATGCATAAAACCAGCTCACGTGCTGCCTGAATCTGTTATCGGTCCATATATCAGAAAAACTTGCGCGTAATATACCAAGTTCTGTTATCTTGTCAGGCGATTCTTTCAGAAACCTTACAGCCAAATGAAATGTCCATGACCGGGCATAGCCCCGGTCACACAGGAGCATGATTAAAAAACGTCATGGACATTCTATGTGACGATATGAATCCAAAGATTTTTAACACATGAACCGAAGGTCGCGAAGCGCTATGAACATGGCAGCCTCTAGCTGACACACAGGAGCATGATCAAATCCTGTCATGTGAATTCATTCTGACAATATGAATCATACTTGATTTAAACAGATGAAATGTCCATGACCGTAGCCGGTCACACAGAAGCATGATTATAATCGTCATGGACATTCTATGTGACCTCATGAATCAAAAATTATAAACACATGAAACTGATAATTCCCATGGCCGGTCGCGGAACGCGCCTGCGCCCGCACTCACTGACCACGCCAAAACCCCTGCTTCCCGTCGCAGGGCCCATGCTCATAGAACGGATTGTCTACACCTTTGCAACGTCACTGGACCGAAAAATCACGGATATCGCTTTTGTGCTTGGTGACTTCGGAAAAGAGGTGGAGTACCAGCTGGGTGATATGGCACGGCGCTTCGGCGCAAAACCTGCTTTTTATTATCAGGAAGAGGCGCTTGGTACCGCTCACGCTGTCAATTGTGCGGCACCGTCACTTACAGGAGAAGTTATTGTCGCTTTCGCCGATACCCTGTTCAGAATGGGCGGACCTGTAGATCTTGAAGGGGCAGACAGCGTCATCTGGCTGAAAAAAGTGGATGACCCCTCCCACTTCGGCGTTGCCGTACTTGAAAACAACCGCATTACCCGATTTGTCGAAAAACCGACAGAGCCCGTCTCAGACCAGGCCATTATCGGAGTGTACTATTTCCGCGAAGGTGAGCGTCTGCAAAGTGAGCTTCAGTACCTGATGGACAACGACGTCCGCGGCCACAAAAACGAATTCGACCTCACCGACGCCATCGACCGGCTGCTTCAAAAAAAGGCGGTCTTCCGTGCCGCCGATGTAGACGAGTGGCTCGACTTCGGAACCATTCCCGCATGGCTCTCCTCCACAGCTGCTGTTCTTGACCGCACAGAACAACAAAAAACGGACGAGGACGCTTTCCCCGGCACAAAAATCATCCACCCCTGCCATATCGGTGATAATGTACGTATAACCGACAGCGTCATCGGACCCTACGCCAGTATCGGCGACGGATGCACCATCGCCGGCAGTGAGATCAGCAATTCCATAGTCAGGGACAACTCGGTCATTGAAGATTCGCGGCTTGACCACTCGACAATCGGCCTCTCTTCCGTGGTGCGGCTCTGCCGACAGGAGATTCACATAGGCGATCATTCCGCCGTCGGAGCCACCGCCTGATAACAGAGTACAGAATTGCCGGGCCATGGCCATGAGATCGCTTTTCTCTAAGTGATCATTTACAGGGGAACTTTTCAGAGGTTCTTTCCGAGGGTTTTCTCAGGAGTCCTTATCCCGCGGCTCCGTACCGTCCCGGAGTTCACGATGATGGCGCACGTGCACCTCTTCCGGCTCCAGATGTATCGTAACCACCGTATTTCCCCGGAACTTGTCCATGATCTTTTTCTCAAGGATGGTTGCCTCCCGGTGCGCCTCTTCCAGATCGATCCCCGCGCGGAACAATGCATGAAATTCAATCCAAAGCGTATTCCCCGTACTGCGGTGGCGCAGGTCATGCCAGCCCGTCATCACCTCTCCTGTTTCACCATCAAGAACCTGGCGGATGCAGGTATCGGTCTCGATGTCGCTTTGATCCATGAGCCCCGTTGTTGCATATTTTAACAGCCGGTAACCTTCCACCGAGATGTAGACAGCGATTGCCATGGCCACCACGGAATCCAGGAACATCAACCCGGTACGGGAAATCAGAAAAAGCGTCACAAGCACACCGGCACTGGTATAGACATCGGTGAGCGTATGCTTTCCGTTGCCGGTGATGATCATGTTGTCCTCTCTTTTCCCCGTGCGCACCAGCCACGAGCCCAGTACCAGGTTGATCAGTGCAGAAACGAAGATGATACCCGCGCCCGTCTCAATATGAAACACTTCAATGCCAATGATCAGACCTTTTATGGACTGGTAGCAGATGGTCAGCGCCGCCACCAGGATCAGCGCGCCCTCCGCTCCCACAGCAAAAAAACCGATACGTTCGTGTCCGTAGGGATGATCACTGTCAGGCGGTTTCTGGCTCAAATAGATCCCGAATGTGGAAAACCCGACGGCAAACACATGTACAAAACTCTCGGCGGCATCAGAAAGCACGCTGTTGGCCCCGGTATACACCCAGGCCGTGAATTTCATCAGGAAAACGAAGATGGAGACGACCAGGCTGATGCGTATGGCCTTCTCGCTGCGGGTACGTTCACGTTTTTCAGACATCAGCCGGCAGGAATAAATGTGATATCACGCCATCTTAAAGTAAAATGATCGTTATCTTTTGTGGATATCCAACTGAAAGTATACGAATTCCCACTCATTTTTCACCAACCCTGTTCCAAACTCATTTATTCTCTTGCAGGAACTTGAACCGACATATCAGCAGCTGTTCCGGGATGTTTCCGATGCCGTTTCGGAAATCAGCCAGGAGATCCACGTCATTGGCGGATTTGTCCGGGATTACTACCTGAGGCGCCTTCCGCAAGAAGGCGAATGTGACATCGATTTTGTGACTGTTGGATCCGGAATCCGGGCTGCGGAAGCCGTTGCCGCTAAACTTGGCACCCGTAAAATTGCCACCTATCGCCGGTTCGGCACGGCACAGGTCACCTGGGGACGCTTTTCGCTGGAGTTTGTGGGAGCCCGCAGGGAGAGTTACCGGCCGGATTCGCGTAAACCCGCCGTTGAGGACGGCACTCTTGAGGATGACCAGCATCGGCGTGATTTTACCATCAATGCGCTCTCCTGGTCTCTCAATCCGGATAATTACGGGGTACTGAACGACCCTTTCAACGGATTGCGGGACCTGCAGGACCATATCATCCGAACCCCGGTGGACCCGGAGCAGACCTTCCGCGACGATCCGCTCCGCATGATCCGGGCAGTTCGTTTTGCCAGTCAGCTTCATTTCAGTATTGCGCCCGAGACAAAGAAAGCGATTGTAAAGATGGCTCCCCGGCTGGAAATCGTCTCCCGGGAACGCATCATTGACGAGCTCAATAAAATCGTGATGTGCGACCAACCCTCATCCGGATTCCTCCTTCTCAATGAAACCGGACTGCTGGAGCAGTTTTTCCCGGAACTTCGCGAACTGCAGGGCGTGGAGGAGATTCATGGCCTGCGGCACAAGGATAATTTCCACCATACGCTGAAAGTGCTGGACAATGTAGCACTTGTATCGGACAATCTCTGGCTGCGCTGGGCAGCCATCATGCATGACATCGCCAAGCCGGCCACCAAACGGTTTGACCCGAAACAAGGATGGACCTTCCACGGCCACGATGCGCTGGGCGCCCGGATGGTCCCGCGCCTTTTCCGGCGCCTTGGCCTGCCGCTCGATGAACGTATGCGCTACGTCAGAAAACTTGTCCGTCTGCATCTGCGCCCTATCGCATTGGCAACTGAAGAGGTGACGGACAGCGCTATCCGAAGGCTCATCTTTGAAGCTGGTGACACCCTCGAAGACCTGATGACCCTCTGTCGCGCCGATATCACCAGCAAGAACCACCAGAAAATCCGCCAGTTCCTCAAAAACTTCGACTTCGTTGAAAAACGGATTGGCGAAGTGGAAGAGAAGGACCGTATCCGCAACTGGCAGCCACCGGTGGACGGCAACGAGATCATGAAGATCTGCGGTATCGGGCCCGGACCGGAAATCGGCCGCATCAAATCGGCCATCGAGGAGGCCATTCTGGACGGCACCATCCCCAACACCCGTGAAGCCGCCCTGGAATACCTGCACTCCCTGGCCGAAACTGTGCCTCAGCAGCAGGGGGATGAAACCCCGGTAAACGGCAAAAAGAAAGCAAAAAACGCATCCAACAGAACATAACCGTTCC
>SKYY01000082.1 GCA_007127665.1 Balneolales bacterium
TAAAGGCAATCAGTGGAAGCAGCCAGTGTCCGCTCAGTGTACTGAAGGCCAGGGTGCCGGCCAGGATCTCGTCCTTGCTGAGAAAACCGGAGGTGAGCGGGATTCCGGAGATGGCCAGGGTGAAGATCAGGAACGTCCAGTAAGTGACCGGCATACGGGATTTGAGTCCGCCCATGTTGCGGATGTCCTGCGCGTCGGTGTCGTGGTCATGTTGCTTGTGCAGCGCCGCATGCATGGCATAGATCACGGCACCGGAGCCGAGAAAAAGGCCGGCCTTGAACGCGGCGTGCGTCACCAGGTGCATGAAGCCCGCAGCATAGGCGCCTACGCCGAGCGCCATCACCATGTAGCCCAGCTGGCTGATGGTGGACCAGGCCAGCACTTTCTTGATATCGAACTGGGTGATGGCGATGGTGGCGGCCAGCAGCGCCGTAATGGCACCGATATAGGCGATGACAAGAAGTGCGTCCGCAGTGAACATCGGGAAGAGGCGGGCGACCATGAACACGCCGGCGGCCACCATGGTGGCGGCGTGGATGAGGGCACTGACCGGGGTCGGACCTTCCATGGCATCCGGCAGCCAGACATGCAGCGGAAACTGGGCCGACTTTCCGATGGCTCCGCAGAAGATCAGGATTCCGGCTGCCGTCAGCCACGCCTGACTTTCAAAAGGCAGGTTGCCGGCGGAAAGGGCCCCGAAAATGGCATCAAACGAGAAGGTGGAAAAATGCACGAAGATGATCATGATGCCGATGAACATACCGGCATCACCGATACGGTTCACGATAAAGGCTTTCATGGCGGCATTGGATGCCGACTTTTTCTCATACCAGTGCCCGATCAGCAGGTAGGAGCTCACTCCCACCAGCTCCCAAAAAATGTACATCATGAGCAGGTTGTGGGTGAGCACGATGCCCAGCATGGAAAAGGTGAACAGGCCCAGATATGCGAAATAGCGGGAATAGCGCACGTCCCCTTCCAGGTATCCGATAGAGAAGAAATGAACCAGCATGCTGATCAGCATCACCACGACCAGCATCACGGCGGAAAGATTGTCGATCAGAATGCCCAGTTCAATGTTCACCTCCCCGATTCCGGGAATGCCGCCGAAGGTGGCCCAGGTGAACCCTGCCGATACCGGTCCGGGCGCGGCCAGCTGGGCAAAAAGAATCACCAGTGATATCGCAAACGCGACGGCGACCAGCGCGGTACCGAGCCAGTCACCCTGCCGGGGCAGCCGCTTGCCGAAAAAGATCAGCAGCAGAAAACCGGCCAGCGGCAGAAAAAGGGTTGCGAGTGATAGCTGTATCAGGGTTTCCAAAGCCATAATGTGTCTTGTTCAAAAAAAATGAATTGCTACTCCTTCAGCTCACTGATCTGTTCGATATCCACCGTCCCGAAACGATTGTAGATATTCAGGACAATGGCCAGGGCAACTGCCGCTTCCGCTGCCGCTATGATAATCACAAAAAGCGCGATCATATGCCCTTCAAGCGAAAGCAACCCGTACCGGCTGAATGCCACGAAGTTCAGGTTCGCAGAGTTCAGGATCAATTCGATGCCCATCAGGACCATAATGATATTTCTACGGGTTATCACAGCCAGCAGCCCGAGCGAAAAAAGCACGGCACTGACCACCAGAAAGTGGTTGAGCCCGGGTTCTGCAAGCCATTCAGGTAAGACCATGTCCAAGTCGGTTAATGGTTAGGAGATATTTTTCGGATCCTCATCGGGATGGTCCGGTTGTTCGGCTTGCGGCGGCTGATGCGGCGGCCGGGCACTGGATGCCATAAGCACCGCGCCGATAATGGCAAGCAGCAGCAGGACCCCGGCCACCTGGAATGGCAGCATGAAATCCGTGAGCAGCAGTTCGCCCAAACCGGTCATGGTGACCTCCCCATCCTCCAGCGGCATCGTGGACCACTCGGTAGTCGTGAACACGGCGATGAGCAGCACACCGATAATGGCCACGAATATTGTGGATGGCAACAGGTTGACTGTACGGGTCTTCACCTTTTCAAAATAACCGCGCGTAGTCAGCATCACACCAAAGAGAATGAGGACCAGTATCCCGCCAACATAGACGAGCAGCTGTGTCACCGCCACAAATCCGGCAAAGAGAAGCGCATACATCAGTGCAAGCCCGGCCAGGGTAAACATCAGTGCAAAGGCGGAGTGTATGATATTCTTAGCGAACACCATAACGGCGGCACTGCCGATGATCAGGATAGAAAACACGTAAAAAGCTACTGCTGAGAGATCCATGGTGTGACCGGCACAGTTGAGTTGAAATTATTCTTCTGATTTTTTCTTCGCTTCACGTTCCGCTCTTCTGGCGGCGCGACGCGCTTCCCGTTCGGCACGCCGGGCTGCTTTTTCGGCATCCTCATCACCGGATGCTTCTGCGCCGGCACCGGTTTCCGGTTTCTCTGAACCAGCCTCTTTGCCATCGGTTGCCGCAACGCCGCCAGTAGCAGCATCTTTCGGTTTATCCCCGGCGGCAGCGGCGTCCCCGGCAGCGGCTTTAGCTTCCGCTTTTTTCTTCTTGGCGAGCTTCGCTTCCTCCTTCTTGCGACGTTTTTCCTCCGCTTCTTTCTCAAGCTTGCGGTTGGCTTCTTCGATCTGCTCCGGACTCATATCGGAAAACGACAAAATGAGATCGTTACGATCATAAGCCGAGTATTCATAGTCCTCGACCATGGTGATGCAGTCGGTGGGACACGGATGCACGCAAAGCTCGCAGTAGCAGCATTTGGCCATGTCGATATCGAACTGGTCCACCCAGAGTTTCTTTTTGTGACCGGTGGATGTCTCACCGAGATCATCGTCGTCGGTGGACTTGATGGTGCCGATATCAATACACTCAACGGGGCAGGCACGCTCACACAGGCGGCAACCGATGCAGTCGTCGATATTCACATGGAGTTTGAGCCGCACGCGTTCCGGGAGCACGTCACGTTGGCGTGGATACTGTACCGTAACCGATCTTTTGAAGAGATGGCGCAGGGTGATCCCCATTCCGGTGAATATGGTTTTGAAGGTGAGATAAGTGTCAGATAGTGCTTTGACCATAACAGCAGTTATTCAGGTTAAAAAATCATCTCCCAGAGTGCGATGAGCACCAGGTTGACAAATGAAAGGGGGATGAGGTATTTCCAACAGAGGTTCATGAGCTGGTCGACACGCAGTCTGGGAAGGGTCCAGCGCAGCCACATCATCACGAAGACGAGGACCATGCCCTTTAGCAGCATCCAGAACGCGCCCCATACCGGCCCATCCATAAATGAACCGAACGGGCTGTTCCACCCGCCGAAAAAGAGTGTGGCACCCACGAGCGACAAAAGCAGCATGTCGGCATACTCGGTAAGCATGAACAGTCCCCAGCGCATTCCGGAGTATTCGGTCTGGTAACCGCCTACGAGCTCTGATTCCGACTCGGGAAGATCGAAGGGAACACGGTGCGCCTCTGCCAGGGAAGCAATGAAAAAGAGCACGAATGCGATCACCATGAAAGGGCTGTGAAAGATCAGCCAGCTGGGCAGAAAGCCAAGAAATGCATTACCTGTTTGCATTTCAGTGATTTCCATCAGGTTGAGAGTCCCGGTGACAATGATCACGGAAAGGATGGTTACCACGACAGGCACCTCGTAACTCACCGTCTGCGCTGCGGTCCTCATAGCCCCAAGCAACGACCATTTGTTGTTGGATGCCCAGCCGGCCATAATGATGCTGACCGAAAGCAGTGAGGTGATGGCCACGATGTAGAACACGCCCACATCGATCATGCTCCCGATATACCCGCTGCTGAACGGTATGGCCACAAATGCCCCGTAAGACGCGGCAAACGCAATAAAGGGCGCCATTTTGAAAAGGAAGCGATCTGCTTTTGCGGGGACGATATCCTCTTTCTGGATCATCTTGACCAGGTCAGCGAGCGTCTGCGCCCATCCATGCCATCCGCCTGTCTCCATCGGCCCAAGGCGATCCTGGATGTGACCGGCCACCTTGCGCTCCAGCCATATTGCAAAAAGGGCATACACCAGAATGATCATCAGTGGAATGATGGAAAACACAAAGACGACCAGTGGTCCGGCCGGCAGAAAACTTTCCAGAAATTGCTGCATAGATACGTTCCTTTACAAGCTATCGGTCTACTTCACCGAGTACAATATCAATACTTCCGATTATCGCCACCATGTCGGCCACCATGGCACCGACGGAGATGGCTGGCAAAACACTCAAATTCACAAAACTTGGGGCGCGGGCCTTGACCCGAAACGGGGTGGTGGACTTGTCGGTGATAATGTAATATCCCAGCTCGCCCCGCGGAGTCTCGGTCCGGCAGTAGATCTCACCTGCAGGGGGACGGATTTTCTTGGGGATGGCTTCCTGCACGTCACCCTCATCGGGCATCTGGTCCAGCGCCTGCTCAATGATCTTCAGGCTCTCTTCCATCTCCCAGACGCGGACGATATACCGGTCCCAGCAGTCGCCCAGTGTTCCCATCTCACCTTTTCCAACGATCACATCAAACTCAAACCGGTCGTAAATGGAGTACGGGTCGTCTTTTCTGAGATCCCACTCTACTCCTGATCCGCGAAGACTGGGCCCGGAAACCCCGTAGTTAATGGCCACTTTTCCGGGAAGGACCCCGACGTTGGCCGTACGGTCGATAAAAATTTTGTTGTGGGAGAGCAGGTCGTTCAGTTCCTTGATTTTGGGACGGAACGATTTCACGAAAGCGGCCGTGTCGGTCTTGAAATCGGCAGGGACGTCATTCATCAGTCCGCCGATCCAGATATAGTTGTAGAGCAGTCGCGCGCCGCTGGCTTTTTCGAAGATATCGAGGACTTTTTCCCGCTCGATAAAGCAGTAAAGGAACGGAGTGAATGCACCGATATCCAGACCGAAGGTCCCGAGCGCCAGCAGATGGCTTGCAATACGCTGCAACTCCGACATGATGACCCTGATATACTCCACCCTGTCGTTTACCTTGATATCCATGAGCCGTTCCATGGCAATGGCATAACCAACTTCGTTGTTCATGGCCGCCACATAGTCCATGCGATCCACATAAGGCACGACCTTGTTGTAGTCGTTCATGGCCTCACAATGTTTCTCAAAGCAACGATGAAGGTATCCGATATGCGGAACGGCTTTGGTGACAATTTCGCCGTTCAGGGTCAGTTCCATTCTCAGCACTCCGTGCGTCGAGGGGTGCTGCGGACCCATATTGACAACCATCTCCTGGGTTTTGAGGCCGTTGCCCGCATCCACAGGAGGCGAAAGTGTTACTTCAGGACCTTTTTGATTCACTTTTGTCATGTTCAGTACTCCACTTTCATTCCGCGGTAGACTTCCTGGACCTGATAATCCTTTCTAAGGGGATATCCTTCCCAGTCGTCCGGACACAGGATGCGTCGATGGTCGGGATGACCGTCAAATCGGATTCCGAACATGTCGTATGCCTCACGCTCGTGCCAGTCGGCGGTTTTCCATACCTGCTCGACGGTCGGCAAATGTGCATCGTCCTCAGGCATCTGGGCCTTGAGCGTCAGTTTGTGTTTTTCGCTGGTTGAAAACAGATGATAGGTAACCCCGAGAGTGTTCTCTTTAGGGTAGTGCACACCGCTCAGGCACATGAGCGAGTCGAACCGGAGGCCGGGTTCATCCCGCAGAAATTTGGCAACATCACGGATTTTTTCCGCCTTTACGATGATCCACGGTCCCACAGGCTGATCCTGTTTGAGTTCAAAAACCCCTTCACCGAATTTATCCGTCAGGATACGGTACAGTTCTTCGGCGGTTTTCATCAGGCGCCCTCCTTTTTGCGCGCAACATCCTGCTGCGGGAACTCGATTTGGGCCGTTTTGTGCTCATCGGTTTCGTCGACGCTCTTGACCTGGATATCGTCGCCGCCCTTGTCATGGATGACAACCGGTTCTTTAATGCCGATCCCATCCACCAGATTTTCTTTCATGATTTTGTCGCGCAGGTGCAGAAAGCCCTGGAGCAGCGCTTCGGGCCTGGGCGGACAACCCGGCACGTACACATCCACCGGAACAACACGGTCAACGCCCTTGAGCACATGGTACCCGTGCTCCCAATAGGGTCCGCCGCAATTGGAGCAGGATCCCATGCTGATCACGTAACGCGGTTCGGACATCTGTTCGTAGAGCCGTTTGATGCGGGTGGCCATTTTAAGCGTTACCGTCCCAGCGACGATCATAACGTCCGCCTGGCGGGGTGAGGAGCGCGGTATGATTCCGAAGCGGTCAAAATCATAACGTGAAGCCGCTGTTGCCATCATCTCAATGGCGCAACAGGCCAGGCCGAATTGCATGTACCAGATGGATGATTTCCGGGCCCAGTTAAGCGCCTTTTCCAGCGAAACGATAATTATGTTACTGTCCTGATACTTTTTATCGAGTAAACCCATGCAGTAAGTATTACTTGTATAAGTGATGGTCACACCGGATTTGGTCCCGGTTCCGGCATTGCGTCACTTATCAGCTTTTTCTTGCTGTGACGCTTCGCCTGCAGATGACACGTTCTGTTCGGGTTCGGGTTCGGGTTCGGGTTCCGACTCCGGTTCCGGTACGCTATCCGCAACCTGAAATCCGTTTCCGTTAGCCGCCATTTCGCTGTTCCAATCCGGAAGGACCACCCCGACACCTTCCACATAACGCGGCACTACGGGCTGGGGCTTGTCCCACTGAAGGTCACCTTTGCCCAGTTCATAGAGAAAACCGACAAAAATGAGGGAAACAAACACAATCATTGCCCAAAAAGCGTACCAGCCCATGCTCTGGAAGACGGTAGCCCAGGGAAACAGCAGGACTACCTCCACCTCGAAAATTAGGAACATGAGCGCAATCACATAGAACCGGTTGTTGAACTGGATCCATGCCTCGCCAACGGGTTCTTCTCCGCATTCGTAGGTAGAGAGTTTTTCAGGGCTTGGACGGTTGGGGCGCAGCATCCATGCTACCAGCAGAGTTATGCCGGCAAAAACGGCGCCATTGACCACAAACAGTAACACGTACCCATAATCAGCAAGCATACAGCGCTATCAATCAGGTTAAGCAAAAATAGGACTATAACAGGACATTATAACCAATTAACCGATAAAAATCATCCCAGTTTATCGGCCCGGTAACTCTGGAGGATACGGATATAGTTGGCACGTTCGAACGAGGTCGGATCGGCTACAGAGGCGGAACTCATGGCTCCCTTCATCTGCGCTACGGACTCATACTCATTCTGCTCCATCCAGATTTTCATCTCCTCAACGATGTTGAACAGCTTGTCACAACCTTCGCGGAGCAGCGTTGAAGCCATCTGCGTCACATCAGCACCGACCATGATCATTTTGACCACATCTTCCGCCGAGTGGATACCGGTGGTGGCGGCGAGACTGCACTTCAGGTGGGGGCGCAGCATGGCAATCCAGCGAAGTGGCAGACGTTTTTCAAACGAGTTGCTAAGCTCAAGGCTGGGAGCGATCTCTTTCGACTCCAGATCGATATCGGGCTGGTAGAAGCGGTTGAACAGCACAAGGCCGTCCGCCCCGGCATCTTCCAGTCTTTTGGCCATATTGGCAAAAGCACTGAAATAGGGTCCGAGTTTTATGGATACGGGAATGGTCACGGACTCTTTCACCGCCTTGAGGTCGTTGACATACATATCCTCTACTTTTTGAGAGGTCATCTCCGGATCAGCGGCGATGTAGTAGATGTTCAGCTCAAGCGCATCGGCACCCGCTTCCTGCATTTTTTTGGCGTAGCTCATCCAGCCGCCTTCCGACACGCCGTTAAGGCTGGCTATAACCGGTATATCGACCGTCTCTTTGATCTTGCGGATGTGTTCCAGATAGTCCTCAGCCTCCAGGTTGTGGTACTGATCGGGCTCCGGGAAGTAGGTCAGTGCTTCGGCGTAACTGTTTGACGCGATGTTGGTAAAATGGTCCAGCGCCTGGTTTTCCCTGGCGATCTGCTCCTCAAAGAGAGAATACATCACGATTGCGGACGCACCGGCATCTTCCAGGCGTTTTACCTGCGCCATGTCTTTGCTCATGGGGGAGGCGGATGGGACCAGCGGGCTTTTAAGCTTAAGTCCTAAATAATTGGTTTCCAGATTCATAACGGGTCATTAAATAGTAAATAGTTTCGGGAAAAAGTCGGGATCAGGCGTCCCGGAGACCATGCTCCGGGACTTCCGATCATTTGGGTACTCAGGATTCCTGCTTGACGGGTTCGTACATTTTTTCCATCTCAACGTACTGGCGCCAGCGCTCGTTGACAAACTCCTGCGCCTGCTTCATGTACTGAGCAGCAACAGCAGGATGCGA
>SKYY01000058.1 GCA_007127665.1 Balneolales bacterium
CTGGTTAATATGACTAAAAACGGTTCGGCTGTTAATGCGGTGAGCCTTGCCGGACTTTGGGTGTTTTTTCTGTTGCTGCTCCCATCC
Organism: Balneolales bacterium; assembly: GCA_007127665.1. Taxonomy (GTDB): domain Bacteria; phylum Bacteroidota; class Rhodothermia; order Balneolales; family Natronogracilivirgulaceae; genus SKNL01. Next base: position 88 of record SKYY01000058.1, read on the forward strand.
TTCATAACCCTTATAGTGTCAACAGTACATCCGATACCATCCAGGGCGCTGTGGATTACAGAACAGCGTGCCATTCAGCAGGAAGTGGAAGGTGAGGGAGAGGAATTGTTTGATCTTTGGATCGTCGATCATCCGGAGGAGTTTGTCGAAGGCGACACCCCGCAATTCTATAATATCTGGCTCAGGCGCCTTGTCTGGTCGGAAACCGTACAAGAGCGAAAGCAGGAAGCAGAGCGCCTGTTCGAACAACCGCGCAAGCAGCAGGCAGCGCTGGCAGCACGTTTGAGGCCTTTATCTCCACCTATGACCCTTCAGGCATGGCTGGAGCGCAAAGCAGGAACCGATGCCGACAGATTGCGAAGTCTTGATGAGGAAATGCGTGCTTTCCAGAAAGAATGGCAGGATTTTTTTCTTCCCCGTTTCCGTATGCTGGAATTCTTCGCTTCCGATGAACTAAGGGATATACCTTCTCCGGGTCTGTAACGACGTGATGTCCAACTGCTATTCGGTTTCCATCTCAACACTTGTGAGCTTTAGTTGTGAGCATTCAAACCAGGAATTCCAAATTTATCATCGTGGGAGGAGGTATTCATGGTGTATATATTGCCAACGCACTTCTAAAGGAAGGTCTGGCAGCCCTGGATGATTTGTTGATCATCGATCCCAATGATGAACCCTTGAGCAACTGGAAGGCCGTTACCTCCAATGTTGGTATGGACTACCTGAGGTCTCCGAAGGTACATCATCTGGATACCGAACCCTTTTCACTTAAAAAATTCGCGAGAAACCGGTCTTACACAAGGCCACTGTTCATTGCACCAAATGACAGACCCTCCCTGGACCTGTTTAATAACCATGCCGGTGTAATACTTGAAGAAAGCCGGATTCAGGAGCGGTTTTACCATGGACTGGTTTCGCGCGTTTCGTTACATAAAAACAGTGCTTCCGTTTCTGTCAACGGAGAGACTCTAAATTCACAATACGTCATCCTATCCATAGGCCAGGGTGATAACATCAGCTGGCCTGACTGGGCAGTTGCCGCGAAGCAACACGGAGCTCCGGTAACACACGTCCTGGAAAGGTCGTTTTCCCGTCTCAGGCTATCTGACACAGCAACAGTCGCTGTCATAGGCGGCGGAATGTCGGCAGTACATACCGCTATCTCGCTGGCTGCCAATGACCGTAAAATCATGCTGCTGTCCCCTCACCCCTTACGGCAACATGATTACGACTCGGATCCGGGCTGGATGGGTCCAAAATACCTGACCTCATTCCGGAAAATTTCAAACCCAAAGGAACGAAGGGCTGTTATTTCCACAGCTCGCAATACAGGGTCCATTACCCGTGACTTGAAAAAAAAACTTCTGCTTCTCGAAAAGAGAAATCAATGCAAAATCTATACAGATTCCGTTGTTGCGTTCACCCCGGTTTCAGCATCATTAATGCAGATCAGGCTCTCGGGAGGTGACGTTTTCGGTGTCAACCAAATCGTTCTTGCCACCGGTTACAATTCCACAAGGCCCGGTGGGGAAATGGTTGATCAACTCGCCAGTAACTACAACCTTCCCTGCTCAGAATGTGGCTTTCCTATACCAGATGTATCCCTGCGATGGCACAAGAGGCTATTCGTTACCGGCGCTCTTGCCGAACTGGAAGTGGGTCCTGCATCCCGGAATATCATAGGTGCCAAAATGGCTGCCGGGAAAATAGTCCCATTTTTAAATTTAGTCTTGACTAATTGAATTGCATCTTATAATTTAGCACATGCTAATTTTAATCCCTGTTTGACAACGTTTTGTTGTGCAAATTTCCGGGCTTTTTGAGATGATAAATGACATGTGTTCGCACGTTAACCCTCATACCAAGTAAAAAATGGAAAAAAACTACAGATTTAAAAACAATAGAATAAAAAAAACGCTTGGAATTTCAGTAACTCTATTGGTGTTGTTGGCTGCCACGGGTTTGGCTTACGCCGGATACCAGAATGATGCGCCTGATTTTGCCGGTGTGGTTGTCAATGCAACAACAAACGAACCTGTAGCCGGCGCATCCATCCTCATTGAAGGAACGGACAGGGGTGTTTCTGCTGACGCAAACGGCGCATTCGTGTTTCCGCGACTGCCTGAAGGTACATACACCCTGTCTGTCCGCGCGCTTGGATACCGTACGGTCTCGATGGTGATCGATCATCCGGATGACGCCCCTCTAACCGCTTTGCTGGCACCCTCCATATTGAGGGGTGAGGAAGTAGTGGTAACAGGATCCCCGCTTGGCAGAGGTGCACAATATCAGCCATCACAAGCTTTCAACAGGGCGGTTTTGCAGCAAAAAGCGGCACCAAGCCTTGGAGAGATCCTTGACGGAAGCCCGGGGATATCCACCCGTTCTTTCGGCTCCGCTCCTGCCCGGCCGGTTATCCGGGGGATGGATGGGGACCGGGTGCTTGTACTTCAGAACGGAGAGCGAATGGGCGATCTTTCCGGTACGGCGGTTGACCATGCCGTATCGCTGGACCCGCTCTCAATGGACCGTGTTGAAGTGATCCGCGGGCCGGCAAGCCTGCTTTACGGCTCCAGTGCCATTGGCGGTGTCGTCAATCTTTTCAGCAATGATATGCCCCGTGAGTGGCAGAGCGGTACGTCGGGATCACTCTCCTCACATGTCGCAACGGTGAATGACATGGGAGCCGGATTGGCAAGGGCTCAGCATGGGTGGGACCGTTTTGCGCTCACAGGAAGGGTTGTTTACCGCCAGGGTGGTGACATCCGCACACCGGACGGAAGGCTGCCCGATACGGCAATCAACAATATCAGTTATGGAGGTGGTATGGGCTACAGGGCGGGGCGCTTTGAGACCGGACTCTCTGTCACCGGCATGGACTACACCTACGGTCTGCCCGAAGCCATTGATGACCCGGATGAGGATGTAGAAATACGCATGAACCGTACCAACATCCAAAGCGTATCCACCATGAAAATGTCCGGCTTTTTTGAGAATGCCGAGCTGCGGATCCATTACATCGATTACCAGCACGACGAAATAGAAACCGAAATAAATCCCGACGGCACCATCGATGAAGACCTTGAAATCTCCTTCGATCAGCAGACGCTGAGCAGCTCCCTGCTGCTGCGTCATCGTCCGGTCGGACGCCTTGAAGGGGCGGTCGGGCTCAGTTTCGGTGTATCCCGACTGGCTGTCGGCGGCGATGAAGCCCTAACCCCCGACGCCAACAGCTATTTCGTGGCCGGTTACCTTTACGAAGAGATCCGGCTGAACCCGGCATTTTCCATAAAAACCGGAGCCCGGCTTGAATTCAAGGAAACTTTCGTAAAGACCAATGAGCTGTTCACCGATCCCGGCGCTTTTGAAGACCGGGCAGACTTGATTTTTGCGGGCGCCCTGGGCCTTAATTATTCTCCTTCCGGCAACTGGGAAGCAGGGTTCCATATCGCCAGGGCATTCCGGACACCGGGTGTTGAGGAACTGTACTCCGATGCGCCCCATCTCGCCGCCGGATCCTATGACATCGGCGACCCTACCCTGGGAAATGAAACCAGCCTGGGTTCGGACCTGTTCCTGAAATACAGATCCAACCGCTTCTTCAGCGAGCTCTCTCTCTTTGCCAACCGGATTGACAACTACATTAATTTTTCACCGACAGGGGTGGTTCATGAACCTTCCGGCCTCCCTGTTTTTCAGTACGGATCTACCGATGCACTCCTCTATGGATTTGAGTTTGAAGCGAATTACGCCATGACCGATCACTTGCGGGCAGGTTTCGGACTGGATTACGTAAGAGGCAGAGAACGGGGCAGTGAACAGCAGAACCTGCCCTTCATACCCCCGTTCAAAACCCATATATCCTTGATGTACGACAATGGTACCTGGTGGGGTGGGAGCAGAATCGTGGTGGCATCCACACAGGACAAAGTGGCTCCCAACGAAGATCCGACCGATGGGTACTATCTTATAGGGCTGGATGCCGGATACCGGTTCGGATACGGGATTACGCTGGCGCTGAGAGCCGACAATCTCCTCAACGAAAGTTACCGGGATCACCTCAGCCGTGTGGAAGACCGCAACAACCCAATGCCCGGACGCAACATCAACCTGATGCTGCGCTGGGACTTCTGACCTCCAGCCTGTAAAACTCGATCGGAGAAGCCATGAGCCATATAAGCACTACCTCTCCGATCGAGTGCCGGATGTCCCGGATGCCAGATGCCTGTGAATACCAGATATCTCAGTATCCCGGACGTCCCGACATCCTATACGTCTCAGCATTCCAGATGCCCCGGTAATTGAGACGTCTCAGAATCCCGGATGCCCCGGAAAGCGAGATACCCCGGTATCCCATATGCTTCAGAACTGAAACCGAAATCCCCCCTTGACGGTGAATCCTGCGGTATTGAAACCGTATATTTCGGTAAAATCAGCATCAAAAACGTTGCGCAAATCGGCGAATACGATCGCGCGAAGCTCAGGAAACTGATATTCTGCATAGAGATTGATGAGCGTATAGGAATCGAGTGACACTTCCTCGCCGATAAAATTGTTCTCCGGGTTAAAAAAGAGGTCGCTCCTTGTACTATTGTATTCCCCATCAAGGCGAAGAAACAGCTGTTCGGTTACATTGACCCCGACTTGCAGACCCATGTTGTGAGCAGGTCTTCTCAGGAGATTGTTTTGGCGCACTTCTTCACCGGCATCATCAGTGGTTATAAGTTCCCCATCCGTGTAGTTGTAGTGACCGCTGACCCTGATCCGGCCGGAAGCAAGCCAGTTGGCATAAAGCTCCACCCCGTAATCACTTTGACGATCCCGGTTTACAAACCCATCGAAGAAAGTGAATACGATAACATCATCAATTTCGCGGTTGAAATATTGTGCCCGCAACTTCAGTGATTGTTGCAGCAGGAACGTCTCTAATCCGAAACTCACATAACGGCTGGTCTCCGGATCAAGCTGCGGATTGGCACCGAAGGGCCCGAACAGTTCACTGAGCGTCGGAACCTTGAACCCGGTTGTTAGCGATCCAAACAACGTAACATTCTCCAGGAGCTGGTAGGCCGGAGCAAAACTGTATGTGCCATTGTACCCGTATTCGGAGTGGATGTTAGCGCGATATCCCAGTTCCGCACTCAGGCCATGCACACCCTTGACGATCATCGTCGCATATGGACTCGAGATCTGTGCGCTCAGCTCATCTGCTTCACCCGATGCCGGGATATTGGATTGCTGAAAATGGAAACCGCCAAGCACCGACAGCCAGGGCCTGAACGCATAGCTTCCGAACACATCGGAATTATGAAACACCCCTTCAAACGAACTGTCACCAAACTGGTCGGAGAAGGTACGCTCTGTGGATGTGAGACTGTAGCTTCCGTGGATGTTGAGTCTGTCCCGGCGGAATGCCGTCTGCAGGCCGGTGTGGAGCATATTTAGTGAAAATCTGTTATCGGCATCCTGAAATGCACCTGCATCAAAATCTCCGTCAAATGTATTGTAATGGAAAAACGGGGATACCTCGAACTCATCGGTCACGCTGATATCCGACTTACCGAAAAAAGAGTTGGAGTTGAATCCATCATCACCGAACGTACCTGCGCCGTTTGGTTTGGCAGCCGCACTGAATCCATCACTGGTTTGACGCTGGTAATTCAGGGTATAGGAGTGTTTCCGGTCAACAGTGCCGTTCAGGGCAAAGTGCCCATCGAAGGAATTATGTGAACCATACGAAAGCTGCCCCCTTGCATTTACAAGCCCGTCATCACCGCTCCTGGTCAGGATATTTACCACCCCGGCAATGGCGTCAGTGCCATAGAGTGTGGACTGACTTCCATTCAGGATTTCAATCCTTTCGATATTGTTCATCGGTAACAGTCTCAGGTCGTACGTCCCGCCGGTACCTGACGGATCACTGATGGGTTGGCCGTTGACAAGAATAAGCGTATATGGTCCGGATGCACCCTGCATGAAGAGCGTCTGAGCGTTGGCCGGCGATCCGAAGGCATCATTGATCCGGATTCCACTCTGTTGATTCAGCAGTTGTCCCAGGTTTCTGCTCCCGTTCTGCTCGATCTGAAGGCGGTCGATGATCAGAACCGGTTTGGTGCTTTCCCGCAGCGAAAGTGGAATTTTGGATGCTGTCACGACGATCTGTTCCAGTTCGATCGTATCTGCCGCGGCATAGTGCATTAGTGCATCATTGCCGGCCGGTTGTTTTGCCTGCACCAATAGAGCCGTATCAGAAAACAGCGCTGACCTGGCATGCAAATTGAAAATGCAAAAAAATGTCAGAAATGACAGGATATAAATTGTTTTGCTCATGGTCGTTAATTAATGGATTAAGGGTTTGAACCAATGAGCTTTCGTAAACGGAACAAGATGGGCGATATAGACGGTACTCCGGCTGATCGGATGCCCGACAACCTTTAATACACCGGTCCTACATTCCCGGCCTTTCCTCCGAAAGCCTGAATTGACAGCAAGCAGGCAGGTCTTCTGACTTACTCCCCTTCAGACAGCCTTCCCGTCACAATCAGTGGGACAGTGGCAAAGAGTTGTTGAAGGTTTTTTATGGAGCTTACAGCTACGGGGATAGTTCCGGATTTTCACCGGATTCCCTTTTCATCCCGGTTGTGAGTCACAAACGGGAACCTGTTGCTAACTAATAGTAGCCCTAAATAATGTATATATCAACTTTTATCTTGTTCCATTTCTATCTTGTTCCATCTTGCAAAATGACATACATCTCATAAAACAGCGCTCTCAAGAACGAGGAATATTTCGCTTCTCTCAGACTTCTCGCCCGGATCGCACTCAATGGAACCTGAAACTGTTTTTCTTGGTTGGCTGATAAATATCAACGCAGAAATACACCACAGCATACTCACAGAATAACACCATGAATTGTCCATGACCGGGCATAGCCCCGGACACACAGGAGCATGATTAAAAAGTCATGGGTATTCTATCTGACCTGATAAACTCTAATTTTTAAACAGATGAACAAACTGACCGAAACACAGCCCCGCAACGGTATGGACCGCAAAGAGTTTCTTAGAACTGCGGGTTCTACCGCCCTGTTTGCGTTTCTCGGCATTTCTCTCGCCAGCTGCGATGTTACCAGCTCGAGCGACGATGAACTACCCGCAAATGGAAACAATGGCGATAACGGAGGCATAACCATCGATGGCAATACCGTCCGGCTGAACCTTGACGATGATGCCCTGTCACCGCTTCGGCAGGAAGGCGGATGGATGGTACTCGGCCAGGCCTCCGTAATCGTTGTCAACATTGATGGCAACCTGATCCGCGCATTCACTGATGTCTGTCCCCACGCAAGCTGCAGAAACAACTGGCAGTATCAGAACCAGCGGTTTATCTGCACCTGCCATAACTCCGTCTTTGAAAACGACGGTTCATTTGTAAGCGGTCCCGCAGGAAGGGACCTGCCCGAGTTCGCCGTTCAGCGTCAGGACAACATCGTCACGATAACAAAATGAACATGAAGCGGCCGGCTTTCTATTTCATCATCCTGGGATGCCTTCTTTTTTACGGCAAACCCGCTATTTCGCAAACTCTGGTTGCTACAGACGGATATGTGGAGTTCATCTCCACCGCCCCCCTGCTCACGTTCAAGGGTACCTCCGACAATCTTGCCGGCTTGATCAACCTGGAAACCGGTGAAGTTGATTTTTTCGTGGACCTGGCTTCCCTTGACACGGGCAACAGAAGGCGTGACCGCGACATGCGCCAGGTCTACCTGGAAACAGAAAAGTATCCATTTGCCGAATTCGAAGGCAGGCTCACGTCACATTTCAACCCCGAAATTTCAGGTGAGCAACAGGCGACCGTAACCGGAAGTTTTACAATGCGGGAAATCAGCCGCGACATGACCGTTTCCGGCACAATGGAGGCGACCGAAGAGGGTATCCGCGTCAGGGCCGGATGGGAAATTCGACTGGAAGACTTCGACATTGAACGTCCCGGCATATTGTTTTATGAATTGAGTGAAGTTCAAACTGTCAATATCGACATACTGCTGAGGCCCGATGATGAAAATTAAAACCTGTCTCCCAACCTTTAAACTGTCTATGCCTATGCCTATGCCTATGGCTATGGCTATGGCTATGGCTATGGC
>SKYY01000181.1 GCA_007127665.1 Balneolales bacterium
AACACCACGAACTCCGTTTGATGACTTCGACCGCTTCTGACAAGCGTTCCGATAAAAACCAAACTGCAGCAGGTAAAGCCGTCGACACCTATCTGATCCGACGGCTTTACTTCTTTCTGGCTCCATATAAATGGCTCCTGCTACTGGCCCTTTTTCTAACGCTGGCAGCCGCCTTTCTTGGACCATTACGTCCATACCTCACCCAGGTAGCCGTTGACGACTACATAGCCCGGGGTGATGCTGTAGGGCTCGGCAAGATCATGCTGCTCTTTATGGGCGTGCTCCTCCTGGAAACAGCTATCCTGATCGGAAATACCTACCTGATGCGCTGGGTTGGACAGGGTGCGCTGTTCCGGCTCAGGGAAGCTCTGTTCACAAAAATCCAAAGCCTGCATGTACAGTTTTTCGATAAAAACCCGATTGGAAGACTGATTACCCGAACCACAAGCGACATTGAGGCGCTAAGCGACCTGCTCTCCTCCGGTGTGGTCAATATCATCGGTGACCTCTTCCGGATCATATTCATCATCGCATTCATGTTCTCCATGAGCTGGGAGCTTTCTCTGGTCAGCTTGAGCGTGTTGCCGATACTGATTTATGCCACCTTCTGGTTCAAGGCAAGGGTTCGGGTCGCATTCCTTAACGTGCGCGACCAGATTGCCCGGTTGCACTCCTTCATACAGGAGCATATCGGTGGCATGAGCATCGTACAGCTTTTCGGCCGCGAAAAAAAGGAAGCGGAGAAATTCGAACGGATCAACAGGGAGCATGCCGACGCCCATATCAAAACCATTTTTTATTTCGCCATATTCTGGCCGGCCGTAGAAGTAATTGCTTCATTGGCAATGGCGCTGGTCATCTGGTATGGGGGTGCCCAGGCACTGGCCGGGCAAGTCACGTTCGGAGTCCTGCTTGCTTTCATCCAGTATGTCCGGCAGTTTTTCATGCCTATCCGCGACCTTTCAGAGAAATTCAATACCCTCCAAAGCGCCCTTGCATCATCCGAACGCATATTCGGAGTGCTGGATACACCCGATGAACTACCCGAAAAGGCAGATCCGCGACATCCGGCGCGAATGGAAGGGCACGTACGGTTCGAAAATGTCTCTTTCCGATATAACGCCGGTGAACAGGATGTGCTTCGCGAAGTCAGTTTCGATGTAAAACCCGGTGAGATTGCTGCCATTGTAGGCGCCACCGGCGCCGGAAAAACGACCATCATCAACCTGTTGCTTCGCTTTTATGAAGTCAGTTCGGGAAGGGTGACCGTGGACGGGATCGACATCCGGGATATGAAACAATCTACTCTCAGGTCTTATTTCGGGCTTGTCCTGCAGGATAATCTGCTGTTCGCCGGTACCATTATGGATAATATCACAATGGGCAACAAAGACATTTCCAGAGATCATGTGCAGAAAACGGCTGAATTGGTTCAGGCAGACCGCTTTATAAAAAAACTGCCTGGGGGATACATGCATCGGATCACGGAGCGCGGGATGTCTTTGTCGATGGGGCAGCGTCAGCTGGTCTGTTTTGTGCGGGCACTGGTGTATGACCCGGCAATTCTTATTCTGGACGAGGCTACCTCCAATGTGGATTCAGAAACCGAATATCTGGTCTCAAAGGCACTTGAGACCATGATGAAAGGAAGGACATCACTTGTTATCGCACATCGGCTGTCCACTATTCAGCATGCCGACAAGATCCTGGTCATGCACAAGGGCCGTATCCGTGAAACCGGTACGCATCAGGAACTTCTGACTCACAAAGATGGCATTTACCGCCGACTTTACGAACTCCAGTACCGTGATCAGGCGAAACCGGCCGTTTAGCGCTGCCAGCGAGCCGTCATGCCGTTGTGTTATCCGGTATGCAACCGGCATTATATCCGGATCAAGCAGAAACATGAGGTTTGATCCGTTATGCTAATCTATGCTAATCTATTCTAATCTGTTCTAATCTGTTCTATTCTGTTCTATTCTGTTCTGTTCTGTTCTGTTCTGTTCAACCCGTAACAGAAACGATATAGTCAACCACCTCATCCGGCGTATCAGGGGGGAGGCAGAAAAAACGCTGGCAGTGAATGTCACCATCATTATAACGTGCTGTTTCGCCATGTTGCAGAATCCGGGTTTGAAAACCCGCTGACTCCATTATGGCTGCCGGTGCTGCGATATCCCAGTACGCTGTCCGACGAAAACTGACAAATCCGGAGCTGGGCCCGTTGAGCGGGCCGATGATGTTGTGAGCAGCACTGGATGTGCGCCGTACGGGCAGATGTGTTATGGACTCCAGGCGTTCCCGGAGCACCGGATTGGCACCCTTGACCACAAGTGGCATCTGATGCCTCCAGCTTATGGTCTGGTGTATTTCCCGGAACTCGTCCGATGATGTATAGAGCCGGGTTCGTATGTGCTTGTTACCGTAAAGCACACAGTTCCTCTCGGGCTGATATAGTACTCCAAAGCTGGGTTTGCCATCAACACAAAGACTGAGCAGCACGAAATAGTTGGGAGATCCCTCAATGAATTTACTGGTTCCGTCAACAGGATCTACATACCAGATTGCGGAGGAGTTTGGTTCATAGCTATGGGATATCTCGTCCTCCTCACTCACAACGGGCTCACCGGGGAAGGCCTTGCCAAGAAGCTCCATCCAGTAGTTACTCATCTCACGGTCCGCATCGGTCACTTTGGATCCGTCATGTTTCATGCTGACCTGAAAGCTGCGATTGTGCTGCTGAAGCCTGAGTTTGCGTCCCGCCTCTTCGAGATGGGGATAAAGCCACTGAAATCGTAAGTTGAATTCCTTTTCTGTCATTCCTGAGTGAAGCGGTTCATCTGTTTATATTTCTTTTGAATCAAATCGTCAGATAGATTGTACATAACAAGCATAATCATGCTCCTGTGTGCCCGGGATTATTCCTGTTTCGGACTTTCATGAACTAATCGTACTGTTTCCTGTTAAGGTTTTTTTATATCTTCCCGAGATCGCACTCTGACCGTTCGCATTATCCACCATTATGATATATCACCATGGAAGATCACAAGACCGTACCGGCAGCGAAAACAGGAAAAAATGCCGAATCTTATAACGGCAGTTACAGGGATATTATAGAAAAACTGCACGAAGAAAAAGAGCGTCTGGAAAATGATATTCGTCAGGAGTACAGAAATGCAAGAAAGTATGTGCGTTCACACCCGGAAGAGGGTCTGGCATATGCATTTCTCGGTGGAGTCCTGGCAGGGTTCATCCTGGCAAAAATGCTGTCACGCTAAACGGGATAATCGATCATTCTTTCAATATTTTATATCATCCGATCGTTTTTTTATTACACCCAACCAATAATTCAGGTAACACATGTCGGAACTTCAGTACACTACCGAACAGATTAATGATCTTCTGCAGCGCGTTGATGCGCTGAGGAGGTATCTTTGACTATGACAAGCGCAAGGAGAGAATAGGAGAACTTGAATTCAAGGCCCAGCAGCCGGATTTCTGGAATGATGCCGAAAAGGCCCAGAAGCTCATGCAGGACCTGAACCATGAAAAGTCATGGGTAGCGCAGTGGGACCAGCTTGATGAACACCGCCAGAATATCATCCTTTTCCGTGAGATCATGGATGAAGGCGATGATGTGGCGGACGAATTCAACAAGGAAGTGGCACAGCTGAAAAAGGAAGTCGAAGACCTTGAATTCAAGAACATGCTGGATTCACCGGATGACCAGCGCGACGCTCTGCTGACCATCAATCCCGGCGCCGGTGGTACCGAAAGCCAGGACTGGGCGGAAATGCTGTATCGCATGTATACCCGCTGGGCCAGTGACAGTGGCATGGATGCCACCGTGCTTGAATACCAGCACGGCGAAGTTGCCGGGATCAAAAGTGCCACCCTTGAAATCAAGGGGAATTTCGCCTACGGCTATCTGAAGGCAGAAAACGGTGTGCATCGCCTCGTACGCATTTCGCCCTTTGACAGCAACGCCCGCCGGCATACTTCCTTCTGCTCAGTATTCGTAACCCCGCTGATCGATGACAGCATTGAGATAGACCTGAATCCCGATGATATCGAAATGCAGCGCTTTCATGCGGGTGGAAAAGGAGGTCAGAACGTGAACAAGGTCGAGACAGGCGTACGGCTGATCTGGACCGGACAGCTTTCCAATGGTAAAGAGGAGCGGGTAGTGGCCGAATGCCAGCAGGAAAGATCGCAGCTCCAGAACCGCGAGAAAGCCATGGTAATGCTGAAATCACGAGTTTATGATCTCGAAAAGCGGATTAAGGAAGAGCAGAAAAACAAGCTTGAAAGCTCCAAAATGAAGAATGAATGGGGCTCTCAGATCCGGTCCTACGTCTTCCATCCCTACAACATGGTGAAAGATCACCGCACAGGGCACGAAACCTCGAATGTCACCGCCGTCATGGATGGGGAAATCGACGAATTTATCAAAGCCTACCTGATGTCCGATGCCTGAAAAGTATGATTTCCTTGTCATAGGAAGCGGTGGGGCAGGCCTCTCTTTCGCACTTCGCGTGGCAAGATTCGGTTCGGTTGCCATCATCACCAAAAAAGATTCCGCCGAGTCCAATACCAACTACGCGCAGGGCGGGCTTGCCAGCGTCATTGACGGCCAGGACAGGTTTGAAGACCATATTAATGACACGATTATTGCCGGGGCAGGCCTATGCGATCCGGCTATCGTTGAAATGGTAGTCAGAGACGGTCCGCTCGTGGTGCGGGAACTGCTGGACTGGGGCGCCACTTTCTCCACCAAAGACGGCCGGCTGGACCTGGGCAGGGAAGGAGGGCATTCCCGAAACCGCATTGTCCACGCCGCCGACCGCACCGGAAAAGAAATTGAAGAGACCCTGCTTTCAGCAATCGACAGACATCCGAATATCCATGTTTTTGAGCACCATTTTGCACTTGAATTGATTACAGAACACCATCTGGGAAGAAAAGTCACCCGCTATGATGACGACATTCACTGCTATGGCGCCTATATCTTCGATACCCGGTCGGACAAGGTGGAAGTCCTGCTTGCAAAAGCGACACTGATCGCCACCGGCGGTCTGGGTGAGGTCTATCTGCACTCCACGAACCCCTCCATTGCCACCGGTGACGGAATTGCCATGGCGTACCGCGCAAAAGCACGTGTGGCCAACATGGAGTTCATGCAGTTCCATCCCACCACCCTGAACATCCCCGAGGCCAGCTCCTTCCTGATTTCGGAGGCGGTGCGTGGAAAGGGCGGTATCCTGAGGGACAGGAACGGCCGCGCTTTCATGGCTGACTACGACTCCCGGGCCGAACTGGCACCCAGGGACATCGTTGCACGATCCATTGACGACCAACTGAAAAAATCCGGCGACAAAACGGTTTATCTTGATGTCACACATATCGATAGCGAAGTCCTTTCCGAAAATTTCCCGCATATCATGGAAACGTGTCGCTCATTCGGCATTGATATCACCAGGGAGTGGATCCCGGTGGTGCCTGCCGCCCATTATCTCTGCGGCGGCGTATTGACGGACCGGGACGGCCGCACTTCCATCCATGGGCTGTTTTGTGCCGGTGAAGCCGCATGTACCGGGCTGCACGGGGCAAATCGCCTGGCTTCCAACAGCCTGCTGGAGGCCATGGTGTTCTCCAAACGCGCTGCAGAAAAATCCGTTGCATATATTCGCGGCCGGGAATGGACAACCGGTGTGCCCGAATGGGATGACAGTGGCACCGTCAATGCAGAAGAGGCCATTCTCATCCACCATAACAAGCAAGAGCTGCAACAAGTTATGTGGAATTATGTGGGAATAGTTCGAAGTGATCACCGGTTGGCCCGGGCATTTCGCCGCACGCATCTCCTCTTTGAGGAAACAGAGGAGTTCTATCAGAGGACCCGTGTTAGCGTGGAACTGTGCGAGTTGCGGAATCTTATTGCAAATGCCTACATTATTATCAGGTCGGCCATGAACCGAAAGGAAAGCCGCGGACTGCATTACACCACTGACTATCCCCGGCAAACGGAGCAAGCGCGGCGCAATACGATCATCTGATGCAAATCACCGTGAACGCACTTTATGGAATCACGGGCAGCTAACCAAATCCACCAAAAAAGTCATGTTGCATATCGGCGTAACGGGAGGAATCGGAAGTGGCAAAACCAGCTTTTTGCAAGTGTGGGAAGGTCTTGGCGTGCCGGTAGTCTATGCCGACGAACTGGCCAGACAACTGATGGTCTCCGATGAGAACCTGAAAAAAAAGATTGTGGAAACATTTGGCGAACGGTCATTCCGGCAGGACGGATCCCTGAACCGGGAATATCTCGCCGAAGCCGCTTTTTCCGCCGGACGCGTGGAGGAACTGAACAGGATTGTGCATCCTGCCGTTTTCAGGGAACTTGAGATTAAAAAAAAGAAGGCACGGGAGGATGGGGCTCCGATTTTTGCCCACGAATCAGCCCTTTTGCTGACAACGGACAGGGCCGCGGAATGTGATGTGGTAGTCCTGGTGGCCTGTCCCGAAGCCGATAGGATTCGACGCGTTATCAGGAGAGACGGAACCGATCCCGTGAGTGTTAAAAACCGCATCACGAAACAGCCTGAATTTGACCGTCTGTCAGATAAAGCTGATATTGTCGTGCACAACACGGGTACACCGGAATCGCTTGCTGCAAAGGCAGAAGAGTTGTACAGGGAACTGGTAAACAGATCAGAGAAAACCTGATTTATCCACGGAGGACTTCATGGCACAGGAAGAAGCAAATCACCTGATAACACTGGAAGAGTTCATCATTCGTTCTCAGAACCGTTTTGAAGGGGCGACGGGGGAATTGTCCCAGCTGCTCCGCGACATCGGGCTGGCCGCAAAGATCGTTTCAAGGGAAGTAAACAAGGCGGGGATCACGAACCTGCTTGGCCGGCATGGCAGCCGGAATGTCCACGGCGAAAGTGTAAAAAAACTGGATGTTTTTGCCGATGAACAGATCATGTCCGCGCTTGCACGCTCAGGTATCGTAAGCCTGATGATCTCGGAGGAGAGCAACGAGCTGATCCGGCTGGAAAGCTCCACCGGCAAATACATTGTTTTTTTCGATCCGCTTGACGGATCATCAAATATCGATGTGAATGTTTCGGTGGGGACCATTTTTTCCATTTATATGCGCAAAAGTGCGCGTGAGGAACCGGCCGGGGAGTCTGATGCCTTGCAACCCGGTGACAAGCAGGCCGCAGCCGGTTATGTGCTTTACGGCTCCAGTACCATGCTTGTTTACACCACGGGTATGGGGGTAAGCTCCTTCACTCTCGACCCGACCATCGGGGAGTTCATGCTCAGCGATGACGATATCCGCATCCCGGATTTTCATCCGCAATACAGTATCAACGAGGGGAACAGCTCGGGCTGGCCGCACGGGGTTCGCTCCTACATCGACTATATCAAGAAAGTGGACCCGGAGACAAAACGTCCCTACTCGCTGCGCTACATCGGATCCATGGTCTCGGACCTGCACCGGACACTGCTGCTGGGCGGTATCTTTCTCTATCCGCCGAATGTGACCAACCCCGAAGGGAAGCTCCGGCTCATGTACGAGTGCAACCCGATGGGCTATATTATTGAGCAGGCCGGCGGCCTGGCACTGGATGGGCGCGGGAGGATACTCGAGATTATGCCGGAGACCATCCACCAGACGGCGCCTGCCTATATGGGCTCAAGAAAAAACGTTGAGAAACTGATGGAATTTATGGGCAAAGGAGAATAACGGAGTGTCCGGAAAAGGAAACACCCACCTCAGGCAGATAGCGTTCTCCCGGGCTTGAAACGCCCACCTCAGGCAGATAGCGTTCTCCCGGTTTTGAAATGCTCTGCTCAGGCAGATAGCGTTCTCCCGGGCTTGAAACGCCCACCTCAGGCAGATAGCGTTCTCCCGGTTTTGAAATGCTCTGCTCAGGCAGGTAGCGTTCTCACGGGCTTGAAGCGCTCAACCTGGGCAGCAAGTGGCCAGTGATTCCCGGACCGGCTCCATGTGACTTTCAAGCGCTACTGCGTCAGCGGTTCGCCCAGCCGTAAGTACATGCCTTCGCGAATGTCATGTTCGCTCACAAAACCGGCATTAACCTCCAGTGTGTATTTGGCGGG
>SKYY01000059.1 GCA_007127665.1 Balneolales bacterium
GTGGCCAGCGGGTTTTCAGGGTCGATGTAACCCGCCTTGGAAGCTGCCGGAGTCACTACGTTAACGTTGGGACCGGTATCCACGCTTCCGTCCGGGTTGATGCTTATGAAGATCGGGGATTCGGAGGGAGCAATACTGTTACGCGCATTTCCAAAGGAGAAGGAGGTTACGGCATAGTAGTACCGGCGTCCGTTCACCACATCTTCATCCACAAACGTGCGCTGTATTCCGCTGTTTGATCCGAGATTGAACTGCACTCCATTGATAGCAACGGGGTGTAAACCGGACCATTCGTTTTCCAGGTCGAAGATGGCCAGCGGCTGATGGAAGATCCTGTTGCCATCGGCATCGGTGATATTGAGAATATCCTGGAAACCGGGATCGGTGGATCGGTATACCTTGTAGCCCTGGAAGCTACGGGCGTCGGAGTCGGTGTTCCCGGGCAGACGCGACAGGTACCGGTCGAAGTGATCCTCGGCGATTTCGTCCCAGTACAGCGTTACTTTTCCGTCACCGGCAACGGCGGTCACGTTGGGTGCCGGTGGAGCCGTGGCAAACTGGTAGTCGGCCGCATAGGCGTTGAAAGCCTGGTCAAGGTTGTTATTCACGCGGGCGCGGTCACCTGTGGGAGCGTCATAATCGGAAACATTGGTCTGAGCCACCGTCACGGCAATCGAAAACCGTTCGATTTGTCCACGCTGAAGCGGGAACAGTGATGAGGTGACAAGGATATCCGTGTCATCGCCCGGCTGGGCTTCCTCGCCCAGGTTCCCCGGGAGCATCCGGTTGCGCCAGAATCCGCCATCTCGGGCGAACGAGGTACCGGAACCAAGTGAACCTGCCAGCGGGAAGGTCACCGAGGAGATACCGATCATGTCGGACTCGGCAACGCTGGTCTTGTCGATGTTGGGTTCACCGGGGAAAGGCGTACCGGCTCCGGACGTCGGGAAACCGTCCCCTTCGCCACGCGCGCCGCTGAAAGGAACACCGTCCAGACCCACGTCATCCTGCATGGCGTTCCATGCCATATTGTTATCGAAGTAGTCATCCCGAGCCTCATCAATCATCGGCGCCGAGGTATGATAGTTCCGGAAATAATTATCAAAAGCGCCCGGCGATCGGTAACCGCCATCTACGTGCACCTGGTTGAGTGCATCCTGATAGTTCAGGATCATATTGCGGAAACTTTCATCTTCAGCCATGCGCTCACGGATCTTCTGATTGGGCACAATCAATCCCCTCTGAAGCGTATCACCCACTTCATACTGGTCCCACAAGTAATTGATGTAACGTACCGGACGCTCGATAAACCGGCGCTGGGCCCGGTCGAAAAACTGCTTGGTTCGGTGAAGTTCTTCATTCTCGTCAATAAGACCGTTGAGGTTGTTGTCGAACAGATCCGTGTTGGATGCGTTCGGAAACAGGTCGTTCGGACCCAGATCCACATCCTCGGTGAGATTGTAGCATCGGCCGGTAAGGGTGAACTCGCGCCCCTGACTTACGAAGGTACCTCCTCCTTCCGGATATTCCATGATAATCCGGCTGTTATTCTCATTTATAAGCACAAACCGGTCACCAGGTCTATCACCATCAGGTGGACATATTGTGCGCGTTCCGAAATCGTTTTCCACAAACTCCGGAATGACCTCCATCATAAGCACAGCGGTATTTTGAAAGAAACCGCCGTTGGCTTCGACAAGTGGTTGCAGCAGATCGGGGTTTTCGTCATCGTACCAATCACTTGCACTCATATACAAATCGCTGTCACCGTCGTTGTCAATACCGTCTATGGAATTACCCGGGGTCTCGAGGAACTGGATCCCGGCCATGCCGACAAGTCCGTCCCCAAAGTGGGAACGCCCGGAGCGGGGGGTGAGATGGGTGAGGTATGAGATGGCCGAGCGCTCGTCAAACTCGGGCAGGTCGTTGCCGCCGCCCCCTACAAGGTCGGCGATCCAGAGCGTGAATGCCATCTTGTCATAGTCGAACGAACCGTCGTTGCGGATCTCGAAGATATTGAAGTGTACATCGCGGATAAGAGTCTGCGACCAGGCCATGATCCGGGCGTCAATGATCAGGCCAAGGCCGCCGCGTGTGAAATCGGTTTCGTCCGGACGGAAAATCTCATCGTCGCTAAACTCTCCAAGGAAGCGGGAGTAAAGGTTGCCGCTGGCACGGTAGAAAAACTCCTGGTCGGCATTAAACTGGTCCTTGCCGAAATAACCGTTCCAGGACCCGCTCCATCCCGGATCGGTCTCATCGTCCATCTTGTCCGGCCAGAAGGCTGGCCAGGTCTCCCGGCGGTCGCTGCGGGCATACATTTCCGGAACATCCGGATTGTAGTAGCCCGGCACGGGGTTCATGTCCCAGCTGGACCCGTCGGGCGCGGTCCGTCCGTTTGGCGTGAGCACGATCGGGAAGCGCTCGGGGCCGGTTTCAGACTGGTTTTCCACTTCAGCGCCAACGAAAAAGGCCACCAGGGCAATGTACACCCGGTTGGTATTGCGCGGGAACTCAAAGGTGACCTCATCCGCAGCATCACCGGTTAGTCGTCCGCCCCAGCCAAAGTTGTGGTAGGTGGCCCGGAGATTGTTCCCATCCAGGATCATCTTGCGGCGCGCTTCAAAAGATCCCCGTTCGTTGCCGGGTTCGTGGTCGACATCCCCGCCGTTCTGCGCGATGGCGGATCCGTCACCGAGAAGCAGCAAACCCAACAGGATAATCGCGCTTTTAAGCAGTTTTGTACAGGTAGAAAATGGGTTCATCAGTTTGTTCAAATTTGTTTCGTGGAGTCACTTTGAGCACTCATGCAAAGGGATTTTGTGGATACGGTGACCCTTCAGCATGACCGTTTCATGACGGAGTTACTGATCAGTTTTAAAAGGATATCTCAATGCCGAACTGGATACGTCGCGGTTCGGTATACAGGAACGGGTTGTCATAGTACCCGGGATCGACCTGAGCGGGCTGGTTTTCCGGGAGCGGCGCATCGGCCGTACCGGAGTCTGCAAAGACGAAATTGACGTTTCGGGTGTCCAGCAGATTGTAGACATTCAGTGTGGCACGCACATTGGCAGCAGCAACGGTCAAACCGTAATACAGGTTGATGTCAAAGGTCAGGTTTTCCGGTTTGCGCAGGCTGTTCTGCTCAAAGTAAGTCAGGGCGGTGATGCCGGTTCGCGTACTGAAGGTGGCATCCGCAGTATAGGGCTCACCCGTCCGGAAACGGGCAATCATGCTTCCTCCCCAGTTATTGCCGACATAATATGCGGTGGCATTGAGCTGGTGCCGGCGGTCCCAGTCCAGCGGCTGCAGCATCTGTGTCAGTGGCGCTCCTGTGGTATCGCCGCGTGAAACGGCCGCATTGAACTCGGCCTGTGGATCGGAGTTGGTGCCCTCGGCCATCATGAAGGTGTAGTCAAAAACCATGTTCAGCTGCCGGCCGAGCTGCTGGGTCAGCGTGGCTGTGACACCTTTGACATTGGCATAATCACGGTTCACCCAGGTTCCATAGCGGATGCCCGGATTGGAGGTCAGGTTGGTCGGACCGGAGGAGATCCAGTCGCGGATATCGCGGTAGAATCCACTTACCTCCAGAACCGTTCCGGGAATCAGCTGCTGCTGTAATCCCAGCTCGTACTGGATGGTCTGCTGGGGCTTCAGGTCCGGGTTGCCGTACACCCCGAAGATGCCCGACGTCTGCGGCATCACGATCCGGTCCCCGTTGAAAAGCCGCTCATACTCCGGAATTTGCAGGAAATAGCCGTAGGAAAAGTGGATCACCCCGGTTTCGCTGATCGGATAAGCTACGCCAAGACGCGGGCTCATCTGAAATTTCGGGGATGCGGATGTCCAGAAATCTTCATGTCGCTCATTGGGCAGTTTGAACAGGTCCGGGTCACGTGAATCAGCCGGAATCCTGCCGTTCGACTGGAAGTATTCGAAGCGCAGGCCGGCATTGATGATCAGGTTTTCGTATTCGATACGGTCCTGAATGAACGCACTGAGCAGCCAGGGTTTGCGGGTGTAGTACTCACGCTGACGTCCGTCGCGTATCGGCACACCCAGCCCATCGGTATCCGGCAGCTCAATGATATTGGGCCCCGCCGGCTGCAGACTGAACGCGTCCCGCTCAATGATATCCTGCTGAAACTCGATACCCGCCTTGATCTGGTGGATGTTATTCAGCTGGCTGGTGATATCGCCCTTCAGGATGAAGGTCTGCGTAGTCCGGTCCTCCACGTAATTGTCCGTGCCAATGATCGTATAACGACCCGATCCGCCGGCAAAACGTGGTGGCAGATCCGATATCCGGTCAAAGTTGAAGTAGCGGGGGTCATTCAGGTCATCAAACAGCCGCTGCTCAAAATTGCTGTAACGCATGGCGGCATTGATATTGAAAAAGGTGTTCGCACTCGGGGTCACCGTGATCCGCAGGTTGTTGTAGAAACGGGTGCGGTCAAAGGTGGAGATGCCACCGGGGACCAGACGCATGGTGTGTCCGACACCGACATCCCCCTCTTCCACCGAGTAGTTCCCGATCAGGTTGACCCGGAATCCGCGGAAAACATTCCACTGCAGGTTGTATTGCCCGGTAAACGAATTGAACTGCTGAAGCGGCACCAGCGTACTGTCACGCTCGCCCGAATCGGTGTAGTAGATCCACTGGTTGTCCTGGCTGATGACGTCAATCCACGGCAGATCGTCATCAATCCGGTCCCCGAAGCGGTTTACGGGATCATCGACAGGCACACGTGCGTACTCTGGACGTCCGAACCGGTCGGTTCCGGGAAGTGTGGGTCCGTAGGGCGCGAATGCATTGCGGCCGTTGAACCAGCCATCAGTATTGAAATAGCGGCCGCTCACGAAGAAGGTTAACCGGTCGCGTATGATCGGTCCGGCCAGCGTTCCCTCGAGATTGTACTGATTGGACGGACGCAGATCCGTCAATCTGTGCGAAACACCTTCATAGAGATGCCTGTCCGGTGTGAGATAATCACCCGCCCAGGTACGGAAGGAACCCTGGAAATTGTTGGTTCCGGCACGGGTGGATATGTTGATGATACCGGACATTGCCTGGCCGAATTCGGCATTGTAGGCACCGGATACCACCTGAAGCTCCTCAATATTCTGGTTTTCGAGGCGGATCCCGAGCGAGCGGTCAAAGTCATCCGTTACGCGGATCCCGTCCACAATATAGGCCACCTCTGTGGCGCGACCGCCGCGGATGTGGATCTGGCCGCTACTGCTCTGGGTCACCCCGGCCTGCAGGTTGAGTACGTCGCCGACTTCCTGGACCGGCATGGCCTCCAGCTGCTGGCGCGAAACACGCGCCTCCGAGCTGGTCCGGTCGCGTGTGACCACATCCCTTGGGGCCTCAAAAACGACCTCCTGACCCTCAAACATCTCTTCCTGCATTTCGATGTCGAGATTGGTCCGCAGGCCACTCTGGACCAGCACATTTTGGATAAACTGGGTCTGATATCCAACGTACCGGACCACAATGGTATAGGTACCCGGACGCACATTCAGGATCCGGTAATTGCCGTCCAGGTCCGTGGATGCGCCAATGGTGGTACCCTCGATCAGGACGTTCGCCCCAATCAGCGGTTCACCGTCGTTGGCATCGGTGACCTGACCGGATATGAAACCTGCCTGAGCCAGTACCGGTGCACTGCTGACAAGAAGCATCACTAATATGAGGAAAGATGCGTAAACTTTTTTCATCTGTTTTGAATTTTGGGATAATCCAACTTTTGCTGTTTCTAAGTATCTAAAGTTGCAGTTCAATATCACCGATGCGCTCATAGTGGATCCTGGCATCGTGGCGGTCAAGGGTTTCCTGTATGATCCGCCTGCGTTCTTCCATTACAAATTCTTCGGTGAGATGTCCGGCAATCAGGGGCTGTGCTTCCTCAAATGTCATGGGGTGCGGCTCACGCACGCCCAGACATTTAAAGAGGAAGATCACATCACTTCTCATTTCAAAGGGTCCGGCGATATCGCCGGGTTGAATGTCTGACAGGGACGGCGAAATGGTACCGAAATGGGTGACCGGGGTGTAGCCGATCTCTCCTCCGACCAGTTTTGCCTCTTCATCGAAGCCGTACTTCATGAGCGCATCATGAAAAGACATGCCATTCTGGATGGCTTGATACGCTTCTTCGGCCGTTTCCATATCCTGCACAGCCAGCTCGGCCATGTTCACCTCGCGGGGGTGGATATAGCTGCTGCGGTTTGTTTCGAATTCCAGTCGTTTCGCACTTTCGGGGATCTCAGCCTGTTCCTTGAGTGCCTGGTTCAGCCTGCGGTTCAGGTAGTTCTGAAATGTGTTTTCCACTGACATCGCAATTCCGGTCTCATCGTAATGGGGACCGTTCCGGTAAGCCGTCATGGCATAGGCCCGGTAGGCGACCCCATCCACCAGGTTTCGGAAATTGCGGTCATTGCGGATATTCTCACGGTTCTGCAACGGGGTGAAGTAGGCCTCCTGCAGGAAGGTACCGACCGTAAGGTCAAATCCATTATAGGAGCCCAAAACACGATCGTGCCAGTCCGCGGGTATCCGTGCGCGGAAATCTTCCATTTCAACATCGGCAACCGGATCAAGGTGCAGATGACCATCCACCTGCTCCCAAAGCGCATCCACCAGTTCCTGGTTGAACCGGAACCCGTCAATGACTTCATCCATGTGGTCCCTGCGCCTCAGTTCGGTTTTCTGGCGGACGGCCAGATCCCGGATCTGTTGCCTGTTTTGCGCGTACTGATATTCGGTGATGATCGGGGTGGTAATGCGGTCGGTCACCTTGATGATGCTGAACCCGCGGGAAGTGCGCACCGGTTCTGAGATTTCGCCGACCGGCAGGGAGAAGGCGGCGGACTCGAATCCGACATCCATATCATCCACTGTGAAGTAACCTAGATCACCGCCCGATTCACGCAGCGACTGCGACTCAAAGATGTCAGCGGCCAACTGCTCGAATGGCACGCCGGCAGAAGCCAGCTGATAGAGCGAATCGGCGGTTTCGCGGTCGGGCGCATACAGATGGGAGGCGCGCAGATGTGTGTTGTAACGCAGGAAAAGGTCCTGCAGGTCACGTTCTTCAACCGATACTTCGCGGGCGATGTGCTCCCGCTTGAACTCATCCATCATCACCTGCCGGTAGATCAGGTTTTTCTGATAGGTTCCCTCATGGTCTTCATGCCAGTTATTATCCACACCGTACTGCACCACCGCATAAAAGCTGACCCGCTGATCCAGGATTTCCCTGAGCAGCGTCGGGGTGACATTAAGGGCGCGTCCCGAACGCTCAAACACATGCTTGAAGGCCCCCAGAAACTCCTCATCGCTTACCTGGTAGGATCCGATCTCAGCCAAAGACCCGGCAGTCTCCTGCGGGGCTTCTCTTGAGCAGAATGACAGGGCGAACACCGAGGCGAAAACCACCATAACGGTGAGAAGCAATGCAACGGTTTTGCGGAGGAATGATCTTGGCATGAAACTGAAACTGTGGAGGAGTCCGAAAATCGCGTTTAAAGCGAATATGACGCAAATGTTACCGTAATATAATGAAAGCGCTTACATTTTCAAATACTTTTTCAGACTTTTTTTAGGGAATGATAGCGCTTACTTTGCGTCCTCCATTCAGGAAACGCATGTTTCAGAAAATGGAAATGTTCTTCTCCCTGTGATAAAAACCGGATGCGCCAACCTGTACTCCCCGATACCGGAAGTATTCAGCACGGAATTATGCAGCGCTCAGATTTCGGTTTCGGCAGGCTGCTTTTTCCCGTAGCGTGTTACAACATAATCATCCAGCATCTTGCGGAACGTCTCGCCGATACGGTCGCCGGTCAGCGTGGAGTGGTGCTCACCGTCGATGTACACCGGCGCCTTGGGCTCCTCGAACGTCCCCGGCAGCGAAATGCCGATATTGGCGTGCTTGGACTCGCCCGGACCGTTCACCACGCATCCCATAACAGCCACGTTCATGTCCTCCACGCCGGGATAGACCTTGCGCCAGATGGGCATCATTTCCACGATATAATTGTGGATCTCGTCGGCCAGCTCCTGGAAGTAGGTGCTCTTGGTCCGCCCGCAGCCCGGACAC
>SKYY01000095.1 GCA_007127665.1 Balneolales bacterium
GTCGTGTTCCGCTTTGCCGCCATGGACGAAGGCGCCGCCGACGCCCTGCTGATCGACTATTCGGTGGATGGGGACGGCGCCTCACAAAGCGGCAACAAATTATCAGCGGACAGATCAGAAACATTCGGAGATGCCAATGTAACCGAAGCAACCTGGACCTTCGACGGCCTCGACAGGCACCGACACACGCTCGAACCAACCTTCAGGCTCTACCAGATCGATTTCAGTGAGATCGAAGCCGTTCGGGACAACCCGGACTTCCGGATTCGCATCCGCTTCGACGGTGATCCCGCACAATTGGCCGCCGATGACGGCAACCGGGTCACTTTCAACAACTTCAGTCTCGGCAGCACCGCCGAACCCATCCATGATACCAGTGCCGGCCGTGATGAACCCGGCAGCGGAGAGCACAGCAGTGAGATACCTGATCGGTTCCAGCTGCTGCAAAACTATCCGAACCCCTTCAACCCGGTAACAATAATCCCGGTGTCCATGCCTGAATCGGGGAGAGTCCGGTTGGACGTATTTGACATCACCGGAAGGAACGTGGCGACTCTGACGGACCGTCACTTCGAGCCCGGAACCCACCAGATCCGGATGGATGCATCCCAGCTCTCCAGCGGCGTCTATCTTGTGCAGGCGGAAATGAACACGGACGACGGCAGAACCAAGCGCCACACCCTTACCATCTCTCTCATAAGATGAGCAATCCCCGCACCATCAGTGCGGCTGGAAATCAATTTCGATTTCGCTTGCGCGTTTCACCGGGCACTTCGTGACCTTCGTTTCCAGGGTCAGAATGAATTCACATAACAGGATTTGGTCATACTCCTGTTTGTCAGCCGAAGGCTGTCATGTTCATTCCAAATTATCCTGTTGGAGCATGTTAAGCTGCCAAAGATCGGTATTGCTAAGCTTTAATAGCGGCTGAATAGCAAATAGTCCTGTTTTCCCAATGTTTTTTTTCAAGTACTCAAGTTCGTCCAGCTGATCTTTCATGTCCTGGTCCATTGGTATGGCGAGGCCGTTTTCTTTCATGATCAGAATCCCTTTCGCTTTGATTGAGAGCTCAAGGTATATGCGGAGATAGCAAATCATATCACCCACTGCAGAAAGCGGAAAATTTTGCTGTATTGAGTGCAGATAATTGCCGATACGTGTTTCCGATATGTTGCCTTCAAGAAGCAAATTCAGCATTTCCATGTCACTGTCCAATCCCGCACCCAGCCATTGGCGGGTGTTTTGTTCGCTTTTTTTAAATACCAGATATATAAGACACGGTAATGTGATGACTATTAGCATTGTTGCCGTAAGGGGAGGAAGCAAAAAAAGGTTAAATACGGTATGAACCAAAACTGCTGCCGTCAAACCGGGAACAAACACCAAATATGACGGCCATGTTTTACGATCATCCAAATCCTTGCTGATGATGGCTGCAATCGCCATGGTTCCCCCATGCATTACGGCAGTGCCAAATCCTCTTACAAACCAGGTAGTCAATCCTGCATCCGCAAGCACTCTCATGTAGTAGATGTTTTCAATGATGGCGAATCCTGCACCTACCGCAAATCCCAAAATAGCGGCATCAACCATGAATCCGACTTTTCTTGCCCTGATGATATAGACAATGAACAGCAGCTTCACAAATTCCTCGGTTACCGGCGCAACAAACCTGGAAAACGGTCCGGCACCGATATCCGACCAGACATAGAGCTGATAGTTGACCATCATTACCAAAAAGGCAGCGGCGACACCTGCCGAAAGTGCCAACGCCGTTTGTTTTCCCGTCACCAGCTTGAAGCTGTCCAGCAGTTTCATGAAAAGCAGGAAGAGAAGGATCGGGAGAAGCGCAACGGCAATCTCAGTAACAGTCTGAAGGGTCAAAATGTGCTGTTATTGGTACGTAGTACTGTCATCACCTTAGCAATCTTAGTGATACCATAAATTCATCGCTTCGTTTTCCGGTATCATGATTCCAGGCTGAGGCATATCCAACAGAGAAAGTTGATTCAAGAATGGAAAAAATAACCATGCGAATATCAAGTTGAGCGCCGGCATTGTAAAAAAGTTGCCTGGTTTCCTGATGATCCATGTTCGTGACCAATCCTGAACTGAACAAATTCAGCTGGGCCCAGTTGGCATAATAGTTGACAAAACCGGCCCTTTTGAAGCGAACAGGCGGCAAAACCCATTCCGTCATAAGTTTACCGTAATTTGTGCCTCCAATTTCATTTAAACGCACACCAGGGAACGAAATGAATGTTCGATATCTTCTGCTTGGCAGATAATCGATCCAGTTATTTCCAAATCCTCCAAAATAGAAATTCCCGAGCGGCTCTCTTCTTGGCGAGATAGAAATTCCGGTTGATGAACGAAACCAAAAAGATGAGTGCCTCAGCGGAAGTGCAAAACCGTAATCAAGGTTTTGATTAAATCTTGGAAACAGCCTGCCCGATACGTAATTGCCATGTCCCATCAATTCCCACAAAATTCCTTTTTCATGATCTACAGCTCCCAGCGAAAACTGTCGTGATTGGTAGGAAAGGCGGCTGGACAAACTTAGAAAGCTGTCAAAAGAGGTCAGGATATTCTGAAATTCGGGAAGACGCTCCATGCCGCCATAGTAGGCTGCCGTGACGTTGAAATCCATAACCCTGGGCAGATTATAAATCAGGTTGGCGTTATAGCCAACTCCACCGGAATATCCTTTGCGGCTGGTTTTTGTAGGACCGAACAGGTCGTAAAAATCCGCTCCGTTATAGTTGGCAAAGAAACGCCAGGATGGCATGGTGTAGTTCAGTGAAGCGTGAAGCCTTTCTGAGCCCGGGACATTGGTGTGCGGTGAATATGATGCCGAAATTGAAAATTTGTGCAATCGCAAGGGATCGCTCAGATCCAGTCGCATTCCAACTGCCACATAATCCTTATACCCCTGGACAATAGGGTACATGGAGCTTACCGACAAATTCCTGAAGGATGAATAGTCCGAACGCTCGCGAATCAAAGTATCGACATCGATGATTTCAGGTGATGGAGGATCAAGCATCCAATCCGTTACTATTGGATGATTTTCCACTATTTCCTGACCTAAAAACCGAATGGCACTAACACTGTTAACCGGCTCATTTGCAATTTTGACCGGTATGAACCCGGTGCCGGTATATTCAAATGCTATGAGGGAGTCCGCCCATACCGGTATCGGTTTGAAAAGCCCCGTTTCCACATTGGTCAACCATCGAATATTTTCGCTTTCAACTTCATATCGAACAATATTCGAGACGCCGCTGTAGTAGGTTGATCCAAAGAGATAATCCCCGTCAACTGAAAAAGTGAATCCGGCCGGTGAACTTTCAGCGAAATCAACCATTGCTTCAGGTGCATAATCGCCGTTTAAAAGGTCTTCTGTTTTCAGAAGTACCAGTTTTTGACTACCACTTACATCCGCTACTGCTGCTGACAGCAATCTGCCATCAGGGGAGATATCAATATCAAACACATCCTCGCCATAGGGCATGGAGTATACCCTGTTCCAATCCGTGTATGGATACGGTATCCGGACAAGTGAGACAATGCCGTTAAAGTGCCTGACTCCCCAGAGTGATCTGTCGTTCCTGTTAAATGCCAGATCACCGGTACGGGCATTTTCTATGAGAAGCGTGCTCCTTCCGGAATTCACATCAACGGCATAAAGATCCCTCCATCCATTGTTGTCGTTTGTGTAAAAAAGGGTGGAGGTATCCGGATCGTATGCAAGAGAGCTCACAAAATAGAGTGCCGGACCTTTAATGTCGACCAGGCGCCTCATGGAAAGATCCCCGGGATCAATAACTGCGATGTGCGCAATCCTGCCGGGTGCTGCAATAGCAGCAAAAATCCGATCATTTTCCTCATCATAAATGGCCCTTGATACCGCGCCAAGCGGGGAGCGGGACAGTGGCCTGGTTGGTGTAACAGGATTCTGCCTGATCCTGTCCAGGTTGGCTTGCTGCCATTCTTTTTCCCATTCAATCCAGTTTCTCCATCCCTCATTAAGGGAAATGCCATAGACATTCCTGAATTGACGGGCAAAATGCCGTTTGCTCTGCGAGGTCCTTGAAGTCCACTCTATGATGGATTCGGGGCCATAGTGAAGTGACAGATAGGACATAAAGCGCGTCCCGTACATATAGGAATGTGCCCCGACCTGGAAATCAATGGTGGTTCCCTCCGATTCAAGTCCTACTGCATCGTAAATGTGGGCATTATCCCGAACCATTGTTCGAAACATCATTTCGTCATAAGCCCCCATCACCCTGCCAATGCCACCTGACATCCATGTGGTAAGAAATTCGGCTATCCCCTCATGGTACCATCTCGGAGAGTAGCGCCGGGGCGTGGTCAGATAACCGTAAAGCACGGAAACAGGATCGCTTTGTGCCGGATCGACTTTTCCCAGAAACAGCGATCTGTAAAAACGGTCTGATGAAGATGGCTTGTCAAGGGCTACAATATGAACAAGCTCGTGGTTCATCAGCACATTTATCCGTTCATTGGCGGGATTGGTTTCATAGGCGTAATGAAACGGTGCTATTCCCATCAAAATGACATTATTGGGGACAGAGGATGCTCCTGCATTCCCAAAGTCCCCAAAATCCTGCATGATCAAGGTAACCGGCTCTGAGAGTTTGTAATCAAACAGGTTTTCATGGAATCTCAAAGAGTTGGTATAACTGCGAATAGTGTGATTGATCAGATACTCATGGCCGAAATCGTAGTAAAGCAAGTTGAGATCATCCGTTTTAACTGATGTAAATTGCGAAAATGCCAGTGCTGGAAAAGACATGGCAAGTGAGGCTGCAACCAGCCACTGCTTAACGCGAATTATTTTATGCTTGCGCATATCCCCTGGGTTTACAGTGATTATTGATTCTTGCTTCTGCCATGCATGTTCCAGTTCTGTCAGAAAAGCTTTTGATTATGGTCCTTTTTTCACAATACATCTTGGATGATTCTGTCACTGCCACTCGTTACGATCCCCGAACCCCTATTCGAATAAATAGAATAAAAATGCCCCGAACCAACAGGGCACTTTTATTCCGGTAAAGATGTGTCAGATTAGACTTAGTTTGCCATTAACGCATGAACCTGGTCCTGCCTCATCAGTTCTATGAAGCTGGATGAGTGCATCAATTGAAGAAAGGATGGTTCACGCATCAGGTTTACAAAGGATGAATGGCGCATAAGGCTTACAAAAGTTTGCTCGCGCATCATTTGCAGGAAAGAAGGCTCACGCATAAGGCTTACGAAAGTTTGCTCGCGCATCAATTGCAGGAAAGAAGATTCGCGCATCAGCTGAAGTAAACTTTCATGGCGCATGAGCATGAGAAAGTTTGGATTCCTCATTAATTCTACCAGGAAGGGCTGCCTCATCACTTCAACAAAAGAAGGTTCGCGCATCATAACCAGAAAAGTGGGTTCTCTCATCAATGATACAAATGCAGCATCCCGGAAAAGCTCAACGGAATAAGGCATTCTCATCATTTCGACAAATGTGGAATTTCTCATCAGTTCGGAAAAAGCCGGGTTTGCCGCCAGTTCAAGGAATGAGGCTTCCCGCATAAACTCGGGGAGAGATTCATTTCTTTGAAGTTCTACAACATCTGCCCTGTGCAGCAGCTCAATGTTTGACTCACTTCGGAACATTGAGATAAAGGTTGCGTCCCTGGCAAGGGCAAGGAAAGTTTCATTTCGCATTAATTCCAGATAGGAAGGATTTCGCAACATTTCCACCAAGGATGGTTCACGCATCATTACCAGAAACGACGGCTCTCTCATGAGGCTGGTGAACTGGGTGTTCTCCATCAATTGAGCGCTGTTGTTCGAATACATCAGCTCAGCCAGGGACGGATCTGCAGATGTAAACCGCATAAATTCAAGCATGGCCGGATCGCGCATCAAGGTTGCGAGATGCTCGCTTCGCATTAACTCAAGCATGGCCGGATCGCGCATCAAGGTTGCGAGATGCTCATTTCGCATGAGTTCCAGAACGGACGGATCTCTCATCAGGTTAACGAACGACGGATTTGCCGCAAGTTCCTGTAATTCACCTGACCGCACAAGGCGTTGAAAATCATCACTCTGAAGAATTTGCTGGAAATGCTCGTTCTCAAGTATGATATCGGAACTGGAAATTTGAGCAGACCGGTATCTCTCGGCCCTTTCAATTCCTTCGATCCCTATGGTTCCTGCTACTTCATCCTGCTGCGGTTGTGGCAGATCATAGGTAAAAAGTATTACCAAAAGCACAACTGCTGCTGCAACTGCAGCTACTGCTGCTGTTTTTCCAGATAAGATATTGGATTTAGGCATGATTACCCTCGTTATTAAAGGATGGATATTATTAGGCTTCTTGTTTCTGATCGCTGTTCGGTTCTCAATGGCCTCCTTCACATTGCCTAATACAGGTGCAGGAAGCTTGATCTCTGATTTCAGCTGCTTTAAATCATCAGAAATTCGAAGCAGATCATGGTACAGGGTCCTGGCATCTTCGTCGCTATTCAGGATCTCATGTAGTTCCCTGCTTTCCCGGGGAGTATTTACCCCATCTATTTCGTCGTGGATCAATTTGATTATTTTGCTATCCATATATTGCACCATTGCATATTGAAGCACCATTTCATTTTGAACAGATGTGTTATCATTCTGTTTCTAAACCAATTACACCTAAACTGTAAAAAAGTTGGTGGACTTTTTTCACAAGCGCCGAATCTGACAACTAATAGCCAAAGATCAGCTGTATGCAACCCCTGAAAGAAATGGATTCAAGCCTCACTCAATAATTCCCGCAGCTTCATTCTTGCACTGAACAATCTTGATTTGACCTTCTTCTCATCAATTTCAAGGATATCGGCAATTTCTTGATAACTAAGCTCCTCGAAGTGCCTGAGTTGAATCACTATTCTTTGGTCTTTGCTTAGTAATGCCATGCTATCATAAAGCTGACGACTCTCTTCCTTGGCGACCATGATCTGGAATGGCGTATGGTCATCCTGCAACGACGGTGACAGCATTTCCCCTTTGCGCGTGTTACGGAGATAATTGAGCGACTCGTTGATCATAATTTTGTATAACCAACTGTAAAACTTTTTCCCGGTATTGAAAGTGTGAAGTTTCTCCCAGGATTTTATAAATCCGTTTTGAATAATATCCTTGGCCGCATATTTATCCTTTACAATGCCAAGCGCGGTTCTGTACATCGGAAGCTGGTAGCGCATCACCAAGTGATCGAAAGCCCCATTATCCCCATTCAGACATTGTAAAACTAACTCAAGATCATTTTCATCAGCCATTTTCCAACGACTCCAGTCATAAGTCACACCCCAATCGAAACATCTTCCTTCATCTGGAAAATAGCAAATTGCTAAAAAACAAACACTCTCTATTAAATAATTATTTTTTAATAACTAGCCCGGATCATTTCTGGAGGAATCATTCCCGCTCAATAACAACAAACACCTGATCAAGCCTGGTATACCTGAAAACATCCCGAACATGTTTGCTGAGATTGGTCAATCGCAATGTATGTCCATCTTCGTTCACCCGTTTGTATACATTAACCAATACGCTTAATCCCATACTGGAAATATAATCCAGCTCTTTCATGTCAATGGTTATCGTTCCATGCAACCGGGATAATTCTTCCGTTGCCTTCTCGGCCTGACTGGCATCAAACCGGCCCCCGAACCTCACCTCATCCTCACTTACCTTTTCTATTGTCAGCATAGGAGCAACTTGACTTTATTCACATCTTTGCCAACCAGGAAAACTGCCAGCCGGCTTTAAATGCATACCTGTTATGGGATTCAACGCCTCTGGCTTAATGACGTCCCCTGGCTGGGATCATGCGCAATGCGCGGGGGCAGGAATCCTTCCGGATAATTCGTCACATAATCTGCACCGAAAAGCCGGTTGTGAACAACGGTATTTCGGTACACCTCCCAGTCGAACCGCCCCTTCTTGCGGTAATAAAGAGTGATGAACGACGAGGTCATGACGATAAAGGCCGAATAGAGGATGGCCAGCCAGAGCATCTGGTCGCGCAC
>SKYY01000193.1 GCA_007127665.1 Balneolales bacterium
CAGATGACCTGTGGGAACGGCTTGACAAGATCGCCGGCAAAACTGTGATTGACGGGCACAATCCGGGTTATTTCAGCAACTCGCTCTTCCTCATTGACGCATCCCGCTGATCCTCCCTCCATTGCGCCAGCCTGCCGGCCAGCTCCCGGTCATGCACCGCGAGGATCTGCAGTGCAAGAAGTCCGGCATTCATGGCATTGTCGATGGCCACGGTGGCTACGGGGACACCGCGTGGCATCTGAACGATGGAAAGCAGACTGTCCATGCCCTTCAGGTGCCGTGTCGATACCGGAACTCCGATAACCGGCAGCGTCGTATGGGCTGCGACCATCCCGGGCAGATGCGCTGCGCCTCCCGCACCGGCTATGATCACCCCAAATCCGTTTTCACGGGCTTTGGATGCAAAATCAGCCATGTGAACCGGTGTCCGGTGGGCTGATACCACCGCTTTTTCAACATTCGCACCAAATTGCTCGACGATCTCGGCCGCCGCCTTCATTACGGGCCAGTCAGAGTCACTGCCCATGATCACGGCCACTTTATTGGATGATGTGTCTTTATCGGTCATTTTTCCTGTAAATTTTTCCAGTTTTTCACTTTTCTCAGATTTAAACAATGATGCCATGGGTGATTGCATCGGTCAAGATGCAGTCGATCATGGTCAGTCGGTAATAATGCATCGCGTCATGATTCAATGAGTAGTGATACCTTTTGATAATCTTGCATTCGGGTGTCATGACAGATTTGGAAATGATGCATCCGCGAGTCATCAAACAATTGGCAATAAGGTATTGATGTATCCGGTCATAAGGTGATCTTTGAGGCCAGCTCAGCCGCTTTCCGGGCCGTTTCCACCAGCTCATCCCCAAGAACGGTCAAATGCCCCATTTTCCGCCCAATGCGGCTGGATTGCTTCCCGTATACATGCAAGTGTGCTTCTTTTGTTCTCCAAAGCGCTTCGGGGACTTCGGCTATGGCCGGACCGTTACGGAAACCCAGGATATTTTCCATGACCGCAACAGGCACGCGCATGTCCGTCGGTCCAAGGGGCAGTCCCGCTACGGCCCGGACATGATTTTCAAACTGTGAAGTAATACAGGCTTCGATGGTGTAATGACCCGAATTATGCGGCCTTGGCGCTGATTCGTTGAGATACAGTCGCCCGTCATCAGTAAGGAAAAATTCAAATGCATAGAGGCCAATTCCGTCAATTGTCTCCACGGCCTGAAGCGCCAGCCGGCAGGCCTCGTCTGCTATCAATTTGTCAATCGGGGCCGGAGCGATTACCGTTTTGCAGATATGGCCCTGCTGGATGGTTTCGCAGCACGGATAAACGGCAGTTCCGGTATGATTGCGCGCAACCTGAACCGCCAGCTCCTTATGAAAAGCGATGAAAGCTTCGGCGATCAGTTCGTGTCCCGCCTCGCCCCCCAGAGAAGCAAAGGCCTCACTGATTCCATCCGGACCGTGGACCGTCCGGTTGCCGTACCCGTCGTATCCGCCCTTGGACGATTTGAGGACAAACGGGTATCCATTTGTTTTTCCGAACTCTGCAAGTTCTTGTACAGAGCCGGCCTTTTCATACGGAGTCACAGGAATGCCGGCCTTGCGGAACGTCTCCTTTTCCAGCCACTTCGACTCAAGCTGCAAAAATGACGAAGGCGATGGCCACATGGGCGTTCCGGATTTCTCGCGTACCCGCAAAAGCAGGTCGCCGTCAAGAAACTCGTTTTCCAGCGTCACAACATCGCATTTTCGTGCAAAGCGCACCAGCGCTTCCTCGTCGTCAAATCTTCCGGGATAACGCAGCGGTGTCATCCACTCCAGCGGCTGTAGTGCAGCGGTCTTGTCAGGTACAGCATCGGTCCGCGGGATCTGGTTCGTTCCCGGTCCCGTTCCACCGGATCCCGAAAAGACGGCGGCTCTCATGCCCATACGCATCACAACGGCCGCTGACATGCGGGCCAGCTGCCCGCCACCCAGAAACCCGATGGTGGTTTCCGCAGACAATGGTAATATGGATTGCTTCTTCATGCAGGTATCAAGCAGATAAAATGCCTATTTTACATTTCTGAAACTGTTGGCAGACGGAATCGCCCATGCCACGGAAAATACAGTAAATCCCGCAATAAAGGGGAATCTTTCACCGTATTTTGACGGACACCAGGAATTACCGCTTTTCAAACCATGAATATAGACAATAAACTTGCCCAATTGCAGTCCAGGTTCGAAGAACTGAGCACCGCACTCAGCGATCCGGAGATCTACGGTCAGCCGGATAAACTGACTAAAGTCACTAAAGAACATAGCAGCCTGAAGGCACTGGTGGATGATTACCGTTCATTGCTGGATATAAGGGACCAAATTGAGGGGAACAGGGAAATAATTGAACAAAATGAGGACCCGGAGCTCACGGAAATGGCCCGATCTGAACTTAAAGACCTCACGACAGAAGCGGAGGAGCTTGAAGAAAAGATCCGGATGGAACTCATCCCCAAAGACCCCGAAGATTCCAAAAATGCAATTGTTGAAATTCGAGCCGGTACCGGGGGCGATGAGGCGGCCCTCTTCACCGGAGACCTGTTTGAAATGTACCGGCGATTTGCCGATGAGAGAAACTGGAAACTCGAACTGCTCGACCTGCACGAATCAGAAAAAGGTGGCTACAAGGATATTGTGTTCAAGCTGGAGGGGGTGGATGTGTTCGCTGAAATGAAATTCGAAAGCGGTGTGCATCGGGTGCAACGCGTGCCCGAAACCGAATCACAGGGACGCGTGCACACCTCGGCCGCGACGGTTGCCGTATTGCCCGAGGCGGAAGAAGTGGATATCCACATAAACCCGGCGGATCTGGAGTTTGAGGCGTACCGGTCCAGCGGTGCCGGAGGTCAGCATGTCAACACTACGGATTCAGCCGTTCGTATCCGTCACGTTCCGTCCGGTGTTGTGGTCACCTGCCAACAGGAACGCTCGCAGCATCAAAACAGGGAAAAGGCATTGGCCATGCTCCGGTCACGCCTTTACGAGCACGAATACGAGAAAAAAAGAGCCGAAAGGGCCGCCGTACGGAAAAGCCAGGTCTCAACCGGAGACCGAAGCGCCAAAATTCGAACGTACAATTTCCCCCAAGGGCGGCTAACCGATCACCGCATCGGCCTCACGCTCTACAATCTTGACGCTATCATGAAAGGAGATATCTCCGATGTCATCAAGGCCTTGCGGGTCCGGGAAAACCTGGAACGGCTTCAGGAAGTGAACGCCACCTGATTCAGACAAGAAAGTGAACCAGGTTGAGTCGTACAGATCCTTGCAGTATTGATACTGCCGGGCACACCCGAATCATTACGACAAATGAAATTCCAACTGTACTTCCCGTCCCTGGTCACGGAAACGTACTTTATCTGCAAACTCGTGCATTAGCCAGACTCCGCGTCCGCTGGTCTTCAACAGGTTTTCATCTTCCAGGGGATTCGGTATGCTATGCGGATCAAAGCCGGCTCCCTGGTCACGCACGGCCAGATTTACCTTTCCTGAAGATAGTGATGCGGTCACCTTTACGGTTTTTTCCGGATGATTTTTGTTACCATGCAGGATGGCATTGGTTACAGCTTCGGTAAGCACCAGCATGACCTGGTGTTTTTTCTCGGCATCAAAAGACGCGAAATCAGCAATCTGCCCGACAAACGTTTCCAGTTTCTCCAACTCATCAAGATCGGATGACAATGTCAAGGACAGAACTTTATTCATATCACTCATCAAGTTATTTGCCTAAGCGTAAATACCGCGTATCCGAAGCGTGTCAGATACTTTCTGAATGGCATACACATAGGCAGCCTGTCTGAGCGTGATGCCATATTTTTCCTTTACGTTGTAAAGAAGTTGAAAAGCATCCCTCATCATGCGATTGAGGCGCCGGTTGACACGGTCTTCGGTCCAGAAATAACCGTGGCGGTCCTGTACCCACTCAAAATAGGACACAGTCACCCCACCGGCGTTGGCCAGAATGTCCGGTATGATCAGGATACCCATATCGTCGAGAATCGCATCCGCATTGGCCGTGATCGGGCCGTTGGCTCCCTCTACGATCGCTTTTGCCTTAATATTGGGAGCATTGTGTTTGTTGATCTGATCCTGGAGCGCAGCGGGTATCAATACATCGCAATCCAGTTCCAGCAAATCTTCGTTGGAGATCTTCTCGGCACCATCAAAGCCGGCCAGCGTGCCACCGCTTTGACTCATATGCGTCAGCACGCTATCAATGTCAATTCCGTCGGGATGATAATATCCACCTGTGATATCGCTTATGCCCACGATACGCGCGCCACGTTCGTAGAGCAGACGTCCCGATACCGATCCCACATTACCAAACCCCTGTATTACAACCCGGCACTTGTTGGCCATGATACCCAGCTTGTTAAGTGCCTCCAGGGTCACCGTGACCACACCACGTCCGGTAGCCTCCTTGCGGCCCCTGGATCCCCCGAGGATTACCGGCTTGCCCGTAACAACGGCATTTTCCGTCCGCCGGGCATGCATGCTGTAGGTGTCCATGATCCATGCCATGATCTGTTCGTTGGTGTTCATATCCGGAGCGGGAATATCGCGGTCCGGCCCGATTACCTCTATCATTTCAGCCGTATAGCGCCGGGTGATTTGCTCAAGCTCCCGATTGGAAAGCTTCTTTGGATTGCAGCGGATGGCACCCTTGGCACCGCCGAAAGGCACATTGACAACAGCGCACTTCCAGGTCATCCAGGCAGCAAGTGCCTTCACTTCGTCAAGTGTCACATCTGGCGTGTAGCGGATTCCGCCCTTCGATGGGCCCAGTACGTTGTCATGTATCACACGGTATCCTTCAAAAACACGAATATTGCCGTTATCCATGATTATGGGGATGGATACGGTCACCGACTTCACCGGGTTTGACAGATACTGGAACATCCCCTCGTCAAGATCAAGAATCCTGGCAGCAAACCGAAAACGCTCCATCATGGATTCAAAAGGGGACTCCTTGTTTAGTGCAGGCCCCGGTTCTTTGTAATAGGGAGAACTGTAGTCTTGTTTTTGATTTGGCATATGAACAGAAGGAGGTTGTTCAGGGTGGAATTATCGTAAAAACCAGGTAACCCATTCCACTATTTACAAGTTTGTGCAGGCCTGCTGGAACCTGATGCCGAATGGATATATTCTCCGGCTGTATTGGACACTGGTACAGCTGTACTTGAACACTGTTTGGAGGTGTAGAAATTTTGTTCGGCTCTTATTTATGGATACGGCACCCGTAATGATCGGCCATAATGGATGAAATATAGTAAGAGCACGTGAAAAGATGGAATAAAAATCCAGAGTTAATCAAGAAAAAGCTTTTTGATGTAAAGTTGCATCATATGTGCTGCTTTTCGATATTTGTCAGAATACATTCTGGTTTAAGCATGGGAATGTAAATCGTTTTTGCTTCAACCGCGGTTTCTGGACGGTTGACGACGATTGATAGGCACGGCAATTGTGTCCGAAACAAAAACGATACGACCAGATGATACATTCATGGCCGATACATCTTGCAAACAGGCAAATGATTACTTCCATGATTGCTGTATCTGTCCGATTGAATCCAAAATTTTAAACTGATGAAAGAGGTAATTCGATACGGGGTAACGGATATCGGCATCGTTCCGATCAGGGAAACTCCCAATGAAACGGCTGAAATGGTGAACCAGCTGTTGCTTGGCGAAACCGTGGAAATTGTTTCCCAGGAAGGGGTCTGGACCCGCATCGTTTCCCACTTCGACAGATACGAAGGATGGGTCAGTTCCAGCCAGATCAGAGGACTCTCCGAACCTGACTACCATCACTGGGTCGAAAACCCCGATCGTCGTCGTTTCCCATACCGGAGTACCATTGTGGAAGGAAATTCACAAAATCATCTCCAGATTCCCTGTGGAGCTTACGTACCGGTTTCCTATCGTGGTATAGAGTGGTTCGGAGATGTATTTGAATTCCAGAACGAACCGGTCCGCATCAAGGGTAAAACCGTACTGGAAACCGCACATGCTTTTCTCGGGGTTTCCTATTTGTGGGGTGGACGCACGGACGGTGGCATCGACTGCTCGGGGTTCATCCAGACCGCACACATGCTCCATGAAATTGCCCTGCCGCGCGACAGCACCGACCAGTATCGTACTGGCGAGCATAAAGGCACCCGGCTCGAAGACGCCGAACCAGGTGATATCATCTATTTCAAATACAAGGACCGGCCAATTTCACACATCGGGTTTTATCTGGGGGATGGGCTCCTGCTGCATGCCTCGGCGCAGGTCCGCATCCAGCAAATCGATCCACACCGGCAGACAGACAAGGAATATTCATTCAACCAGGCCCTTTCCGAAGGTATTGAGGGCATCATCCGGCCTTACAACCCGGTCCCAATCCAACCTATTCTGCAGAACCATGAGACTCAACGGTAATGTATTAGTTTTAAATCAGGACTATCAGCCACTGAGCGTCTGTGACGTCAGAAAGTCCATGCTGCTGCTTCTCCTCGAGAAGGCGGAAATGCTGCACGATCTTCCGACCAAGAAAATCCGGACCATCCGTACCGACTTCGAATACCCCTCGGTCATCCGCCTGCGCCGATACGCACGCATTCCCTACAAGACGATCGTCCTTTCACGCAAAAATATCCTCAAACGCGACAACAACCGTTGCCTTTACTGCGGTTCCAGGGAAAAACTGACCATCGACCACGTCGTTCCCAAAAGCAGGGGCGGTGACGACAGCTGGGAAAACCTGGTTTCCGCCTGCACCGACTGCAATCACAGAAAAGGCAACCGCACCCCGCGTGAAGCCGGGATGACACTCAAAGGCAAGCCCTTCCGCCCAAACCACATTATCTACCTACGTGATTTTTACGGAAACATCCACGAAAGCTGGAAACCCTATCTCTACTACTGATACGCTGTCGGCATTGCTGAAGTGCCGTCTACATTGCTGATATGCCGTCTGCATTTCTGGCGTGCCGTTTGTCCGGGCGGAATTCTGACTGCGCACATAAAACCCTGATCGCCGCCCTGGAACAGCTGCCATCCACGACCGGCCACTCTCTGGAAAAACGTTGCCCCGGATTAATCTCCGCCAGGGTGCCGCTACCGGCACTCTCATATTTTTTTTGCAGCAAATATTTGTAACTTCACCCCTCGTAAGAAATCCCTGATCGAAAGCTCTTGCGCTGGCGCTGCTGTTGGTGTTATCGGTTGGATGCGGTCCGGTGCCTGGTCATGGTGTCGTGCCGGAACCACTCAGTAGCGGAGCCGGATCAGCATGCGAGAGGTGTCGTGCCGGAACAGCCTGCAAGGGATGTGGTATCAGTTTGGTGACAGGCGGCAATTGTGGAAAAAAATCGGATGAATCAATCAATCAATGAAATGACCATGACCGTAGCCCGGCCTCACATGAGCATGATTGAAAGTGTCATGGTCATTCTATGTGACCTTAGAACCGAAGGTCACGAAGTGCCCAATGAAACGCGTAAGCGAAATCCAAAATTTTAAACACATGAACCGAAGGTCGCAAAGCGCTATGAACATGACAGCCTCCGGGTGACACACAGGAGGATGATTACATCCTGTCATGTGAGTTCATTACTGACCATATAAATCGAAATTTTTAAACAGATGAAATGCCCATGACCGGGCTGGCGCCTGGACACACAGGAGCATGATTAAGAACGTCATGGGCATTCTATGTGACCTTACGAATCCAAAATTTTAAACACATGAAATGCCCATGACCGGGCTGGCGCCTGGACACACAGGAGCATGATTAAGAACGTCATGGGCATTCTATGTGACCTTGGAAATCAAAAATTTTAAACACATGAAAGTATTCAAGTTTGGCGGGTCGTCGGTGGGGACGCCCGATCGCATTGAGGAAATTGCCGCCTGGTTTCACCAGGC
>SKYY01000171.1 GCA_007127665.1 Balneolales bacterium
TCAACGGCGGCTTTCTGCAAGGTTCTCCTGAAAAATACCAGCAGATGATGCAGGTGAACATGGCGTCCCTTGTCATGCTCACCCGTCTCCTTTTGCCCGATATGATACGCAGGGGCAGCGGAGGGATCCTGAATGTCTCATCCATGGCCGGGTTTTTGCCAATTCCTTATTTTGGGGTCTATTCGGCCACGAAACAGTTTGTCATCAATATCAGCTGGAGCTTGTGGAAAGAGCTTCAGGGCACTGGTATTCATGTGAGTGCACTATGTCCCGGCCCTGTGGATACGGAATTCATGAACGTGGCTCGTGTGGACAGGAAAAAAGCCGCATTCCGGGGTATGCAGACTCCGGAAGCGGTGGCATCGCGTGGGCTGAGGGGGCTCGCTGAAAACGCTCCCCTGAAGGTCTCACGATCCTTTTTAAGGATTGCCTATTTGCTCAGCAAGTGGGCGCCGGTGCGTCTTGGACTGATCATTGGTGAACTGGCCATGAAAAAATAGCCCCAATCCCAACTCGCAAACAGGAAAAAAATTTACTCTTGCTGTTTTTTTTATTATTCTTTTAAGCTATAAATTTTATCAGCTTATGCCTTGAAATGAATTTCGGTCCGCCTGGAGCGTGTCTCGGCTGAAAGCGGAATTCCGCATGAATCTTCGGGTATAAGTACTGTATTATTAATAATCCGTCTCTCAGTGATATTAATGGAAAACGAGTACGCTATCGTTACGAATGATGGTCGCATCCTCCAGAAGGACAATGTGATTTTTCAAGGGAAGGAGCTGGCAAAAGTAGATCCTGCGGATGTGGATGAGGCTCTTCGCTATTTTAAAAACCAGTTTGCAGGCATAGAGAAATATGCAGAAACCTGTCTGGAATCCATCCGTGAAGAGGATCGTGGTCCCGCGCTTTTGGAGAAGCTGCAGGAACTACGGGAAGAGGTGCTCTCTGCTCGGGCAGTCGGCGACTTTGAAACGCTTG
Organism: Balneolales bacterium; assembly: GCA_007127665.1. GTDB lineage: Bacteria > Bacteroidota > Rhodothermia > Balneolales > Natronogracilivirgulaceae > SKNL01. The sequence goes on from SKYY01000171.1 coordinate 979, forward strand.
TTTCAAAAATTGATGATGTGATCCGGGATTGTGCCGCCGATGACCCGGAAGTCATGGCTGGACAAGCTGTGCAGAAGGCAGAGGACAAGCCTGAGCCGATGGGCAAGGCGGTTGAGCAGGATGAAGTAGCGAATGAAACTGAGGCGGTGCAGAAAGAAAAGCCTGAGCCGGAAGCCGGTTCTGCAGAGCAGGAGCAGCCGGAGCCGGAAAAGCCGGTATCGGAAGCCGGACCTGCAGAGCAGGAGCCGGAAAAGCCGGAGCCGGAGTCAAAGGACGGGCCGGAAGACTCTGACAGTCAAAAAGAATACCCGGAGTCACTGTCAGCGTTGGTTGAGTTGGCTGACAAAGCCGATGAGATCGCACAGGAGAGCAACTGGCAGCAGATGCAGTCGGAACTGGACAATATCCGCTTCAAGTGGGATCAGATATTGGAGCAAGAAGAGGCGATTGGCTCCGAGACGGGTTACAAAGAGCTTGAAGACCGTGTGGAAGCCATCCGGGGAATAATTTCCGAAAGAAAGGCGGAATGGATTGAGAAACGTCGCCAGCGTCGCATGGAAAATCTTGACAAGCGCGCAAAGATCATTGACCAGCTCCAGGATATCATCGACAGAAAAAAATGGCAGTCGTTCAAGCAGGTTGCAAATCTGTCCAATCGCTGGGAAGAAATAAAGGATGTGCCCAAAGAGCCTGAGGCCGAAGAGCAGGAAAAGAAATATGAGGAACTGGTCCGGGAGTTCAATGACAAGAAAGTAGCTTTTCTTGTCAGAAAAGCGCAGAAAGAAGAAGAGAACATGGTCGGGAAGCTGGCCGTGCTGGACAAGCTCAACCAGGTCATATCATCAGTCGGCCCGGATACGGAGAATTGGGAGCAGCGGGACAGGGAGGTCGAGGAGCTTTCGCGGCAGTGGCGTAAGATCGGTCATGTTCCGGGAGAACATTCGGATTCCATATGGGAGCGTTTCAAGTCGGTCAGGGATCAGTACTTCACCAAAAAAATGGAGTACAACAAGGACTTTCGGGCCCGCACCATGAAGAATATCCGCAAGAAGACCCAGCTCTGTGAGCTTGCGGAAGCACTGATGAAAGAAGAAGATTTGGCCGTTGCTGTCAGGGAGATCAACAATCTTCATAAGAAATGGAAGAAAATCGGCCCTATTCCAAAAGAAAAAAATGATGAGCTTTGGGAGAGGTTCAATGAAGCCACACAGAAGTTCAATCAGCGGAAAAGCGAGAATCTTGATCTGATACGCGAACAGGAGCAGGAAAACCTGGATGAAAAGGTATCCTTATGTGAAAAGGCGGAGGCACTCTCCGATCGCACCGATTGGAGTGCGGCGACTGCGGAAATGGATGCTCTCATGAAAGCCTGGAAAGAGGCAGGACCGGTACCGAGAAGAAAAGCAGGCAAGCTTTGGAAGCGGTTCAAAAAAGCGATGGATAGCTTTTATGATGCGCGACGGAGGCATTTCAAAGAGGTGCGTGACGACCAGAAGGAGAACTACGAAAAGAAAAAAGAGGTAGTGGCTGAGCTGGAAAAACTCGGCGACCATGAGAACCCGGATGAGGCTGTGCAGCAGGCCAAGCAGCTTCAGGAAAAGTTTCGAGGCATTGGTTTTGTTCCCATCAAAAAGAAACAGAAAATAGAGAAGGAGTATAAGGATGCCTGCGACCGGATCTATCAGAGATTCAGGGGGGCGGGCAGAAAAGCCGGTTCGGCGGGTGATCAGAAACCGTCAGCGGAGAAGTCTCTTCGACCTGAATATTTCAAACTGAAAAAAGAGTGTGATTCACTTCATGAGGAGATTATGAGGTACAGGGACACGAAAACATTCATCAACCCTGCTGGAAAAGGGAATGATCTGATTGAGGAAATTGAGCAAAAAATTGAGAATACGCAGAAGAAACTGGATGGTAAATTGAAAAAGCTGGAAGAACTGCGACAAAAAATGGAAGACTGAATTATTGGTGTGCATATTTTCCTTGAAAAAAAAGCACTTTTTTTCAGGTATTATTTTATATTACTTGGAATATTTTATCAAGTGTAAATAACTACCCTGATCAAATAACAAACGGATAGGCTATATGGCGAAGAATGAAAGGGGAATGAAAATTCTGATGGTTGAGGATGATCTGACACTTTGCGAGCTTGTCGGCTCTTTCCTCAGGAAAAAAGGCTATAAATTTTACCAGCATAATACTTTCGAGGGAGCCATCCAAAGTGTTTACGATATTTTGCCCGATCTTATCATCATGGACCTTCATTTTCCGGATGGTAACGGACTTCACCTGTGCAAGCAACTGAAGGAGGATGATAATTTTCAAAATCTTCCCATTTTGGTTTTGACAGGACGCGACTATCCTGTCGAGAAAGAAATCGCCCTTAAATCCGGGGTTACGGACTTTTTCCACAAGCCGATGGTGTACAGTAAGCTTGCAGAAAAGATCGAGGAGGTCCTGGGAGATGCCATTCAAGTTACATTTTGGGGGGTTCGCGGATCAATCCCCTGTCCGGGCAAGGAATTTTCAGAATTTGGAGGAAATACGACCTGTGTTCAGATCAAGGTCCCCGCTCAGAAACAGATGTTGATACTGGATGCCGGTACGGGAATACGCAACCTCGGCAAAGAGTTGATAGAAGATAAAGACCCGATTGTCGGACGCATCTTCCTGACACATCCCCATTGGGATCATATTCAGGGGTTCCCGTTTTTCAAGCCGCTTTTTTCCGAAGAGAACAGATTTGACGTATACATGCCGCAGCAGATTACGGGTTCAACCAAGGAAGTTCTTGTGGATCAGGTCTCCTACACCTACTCCCCGATCACTTCCCAGATGTTCAAGGCACATCTGGACTATCATCCAATGAAGAGGGACGTGCAAAATTTCGAAGGTTACAGTGTACGTTATATTTCTGCTAATCACCCCGTGGAAACAGCTATATACAAATTTGAAGTCGGCAAGAAGAAAATTGTTTTTTGTCCTGACAACGAACTGAATACGCTTGAAAACAGTAGCATGAAGGGCAAAAACCTTCCTTATCTTAAACAATTCGATGCTTTCGTGTCGGAAGCGGATCTGCTGATCCACAATGCGCAGTATGACCTTGAAGAGTACCGGACCATGGAGAACCGGGGGCATTCGGCATGGGAACTGGTTGTTGAGCGGGCCAAAAAGAACGGGGTGAAACACCTTGTACTGACCCACTTTGGACCTGATTTCACGGATGATGAATTAATCAATGTGGAAGAGAAGGTCAAGAAAATGGCAAGGGATTCCCACATGCACGCCGAACTCGCCCGCGAAGGCTCTACCATCCATATTTCCGGGTGATTCAGAGCTTTTTTGTTCCAAACTGGTTTATCCGGATCACCGGATTCGCCGGAACCCGCCTGTTAGAGACAGCTCCGGCTGTTGACGTCGTTCCGTTTTTACCGGTTTCAAAAATAGTAGCGGAGACCGATACCACTGTTACCCGTTAAACCGGTTCCGGGAACCAAATCCAGTACAGGGACGATTTCCAGGAAGATCTCCAGCGGGTCGTTTGCGAAGTGATAGGCGATTCCAAGCGGGAAACGGACACCGAATTTGTCCTCATTGTCAAACCGTACCCGTCCGCCCAGACCGTAATAAAGAGGGAGTGCACCCTGAGTAACATCAATGATGTCGAATCGGTAGAAGAGATAGTCTACATGCAGATGCAACGAGGAATCCCCTACAAAATGCCAGGCTGCTCCGGCACTGAAAGCATTGGAGCCGGACGTCCATAAAGAGGCGCTCACGCCGGTTGGGTCACCAATAATCGCACCCAGTCCTTTGTTTCGCTCCGTTCCCTGGGCATTCGCGGAAACAGCGAAAAATCCGGTCAGCATAAGAAGTACTAAAAATTTTTTCATAACGTCAGGAGTTCAATGATTAGATGATTTTGTTGGATGTGCTGATGTTGCCGGCAGGAGCAACAGATTGACAAAGTATTCAGACGTATCTGCCACCGACTGAGCATGTGACATTAAATGTATCATAAAACATCAAAAAAACGCTCAAAAGATACTATATTCCATTTCAACCGACAATACGGGCATCAAATTCTTTTCATAAACGGAAAAGGCATGTTTTATGTGTTTATGTTTTTTGGATTCAAGCGGTCACATATAATTCCATGACCGGTTTAAGCATGCTCCCGTGAACCCGGGCGATGTCCATGACTATTTTAATCATGCGCCTGTGTGCCCCGGCTCCGGGCCGGTCATGTTCATTTCAGTTACTCTTACATCTGTAACCTATAACACACCTATCCTGAATATGATTTCAATGCGTCTGTCGACTCTTCTGGTCGTATTTTTCATTGCTATCACCGCAACAGCACAGGAGCGTAACCCGGTTGTGCTCATCTCTGTTGACGGTTTCAAACCGGATTATTTTGAGCGGACCGAGACGCCTCATTTTGACCGTCTGAAGCAGGAAGGAGTACTCGCGGACTACCTCATCCCCGTATTCCCCACGCTGACATTCACCAACCACTACTCCATTGTGACCGGTTTATATCCCGAAAATCATGGAATCCTCTCCAACACGATGTATGACCCGGAGTGGGATGTCACCTTCAGCCTGGGCAACAGGGAGGAGCTGGTCAAGGGACGATGGTACGAGGGCGAGCCGCTTTGGGTTACGGCAGAAAACCAGGGTGTGCGCACCGCTTCCATGTTCTGGGTCGGCAGCGAAGCCGAAATAGCCGGGGTTCGCCCGACTCGCTGGAATGATTACGACAGCCGGCTTCCACACGAACAACGCATCGATTCTGTCATAACATGGCTGTCACTGGAGGATGAGACCCGGCCCGACTTCGTCACGCTCTACTTCAGCCGTATCGATTCCGAAGGACATCGGCACGGTCCCGACAGTGAGCAAGTTACACAGGCCATTGCCGATATGGATGCCGATTTCGGCTATCTCATATCCGAGCTGGAGCGAACCGGTCTCTGGGATTCGACCAACCTGATCATTGTCTCGGATCACGGAATGGCCGCCCCATCTGAAGAGAAAGTGATTTTTCTGGATGAAATCATCGACCTTAATGACGTGCGTGTGGTTGGATGGGGCCCGGTGTCAATGATCCGTCCCGACGAAGGCAAACGGGAAACGGTATACAACCTGCTTAAGGAAGCCGAGGACAGTTACCGTGTCTACTATCGCGAAGAATTGCCGGAAGAGTTCAGGATTGGCAACCATCGACGGACTCCGGAAATCATCATGGTGGCTGACCTGCCCTGGTCCATCACCAGCCGTTCCTTTTTTGAACGCAGAGGCGTACTCGCCGGAAACCATGGCTGGGATCACAGGGAGCCCGAAATGCGTACTATATTTCTGGCTCGCGGACCGGATTTCCACGAAGGTAAAAAAGTTGGCCCGTTTGAGCTTGTTCATGTTTACGAACTGATATGTTATATTCTGGATCTGGAACCGGCGCCCAATGACGGTTCACTCGGACAGGTTCAACATATCATCAGAAAGTGAGCCCCGTGGCCTTATTAACAAACGGTTACAGGACATTATTTGGATTGAATCTGAGTTATTTTTCAGATACTTTAATCTTTAATTAAGAAGGTATTAAAGAAAATGTATTTTGAAATTACTTTTTAAAATTCCACATCTCACGAAATTAGTAACCAAGAAAGGAACAAAAGCATGACTTACGTAGTAGCCGAACCCTGCATCAATTGTAAATACACGGACTGTGTTGCCGTTTGTCCGGTAGACGCGTTCCGTGAAGGTCCCAATTTTCTTGTCATTCATCCGGATGACTGTATAGATTGCGACGCTTGCGTTCCGGAGTGTCCGGTCGAGGCCATTTTCCCGGATGACGAAGTACCTGAAAAATGGGAAAAGTACACAGAATTGAATGAGCGCCTCGCTGAACTCTGGGATGATGCGGTCATCAATGAAACCGTAGATCCGCTGCCTGATGCCGATGAGTGGGCAGAAAAAGAGAAAACGCCTGATATGATCAAGGAATCATAATTATCGGCAAGAAGGGTGTTCAGACAGGAATCCACGTGACAAAATCCAGTCTCGTGTCGGATCAGAATAATCAAAAGCGCTTTGTCCTTACGGGCAAGGCGCTTTCTGTTACCGCACCGGCCATCATGGGTGTGCTCAACATGACGCCGGACTCATTTTCCGACGGTGGAGAGGTGCGGGATGTGTCATCGGCACTGGAACGGATCACGAAAATGGTTGAAGACGGGGCGGAGCTGATCGATGTGGGGGGAGAGTCCACCCGGCCCGGATCCGATCCTGTCACAGAAAAGGAAGAGTTGAGGCGGGTCATCCCACTGCTGGAAAAGGCGGTTCCGCAATTCCCCGGAACCATGTTCTCCATCGATACTACCAAGTATGAAGTCGCCCGGCAGGCCCTTGCGTGCGGCGTGCATATGGTCAACGATGTGAGCGGGCTGCAGAAAGAGCCTCGACTGGCGGAGCTTTGCGCCAGCTATCAGGCCATTCTTGTGATCATGCACAGCAAAGGCACCCCAAAGACCATGCAGCGGAACCCCGACTACGCTGATACCGTTAAGGAAATCATCGACTTCCTGAAAAAGGGTGCTCAGATGGCGGAAAAAGCCGGGGTAGCACAGATCGTCATTGATCCGGGCATCGGTTTTGGCAAGACGCTGCAACATAACCTGGAGATTATCGCCCGGCTTGGCGATTTCTGTTCGCTCGGGTACCCGGTACTGGTCGGTGCGTCCCGTAAATCCATGATCGGTAAACTGCTTGCCGATAAAGAAGGTGACCGGCCCGTCAACAAACGACTTGCCGGAACGCTTGCGCTTCATTATCATGCATTAATGCAGGGTGCTGCCATTCTTCGGGTGCACGATGTCCGCGAAGCGAAGGA
>SKYY01000242.1 GCA_007127665.1 Balneolales bacterium
CCAGGTACCCGGAAAAAAATTCACGCTCAGTAAATTATGAGGCACTCAACAATTTTTCATATTATACGTCCCAGTAACAGAGAATCCAGTTACAGAGAATGTGCTAATATCTGTATTTACAGAACGGCTTTATGTTTCAGGTACAACACACCGTTATTTCCGATGACATTGCAACGTTTCGTTTTGCATGTGACCTCATGCGATGCAAGGGAGGATGCTGTGTGGTAGGCGACTCCGGGGCTCCGGTGACCCAAAGTGAAATTCCGGTATTGAACAAGGCGTGGAAGGTGCTTCGGGATGAGCTTCGTCCGAGAGCCAGGGAGGTTGTCAAAGCCGAGGGCCTGATACGTAATGGATACAGAGCACCGGAACTCAACTGCACCGATGGCAGGGAGTGCGTTTTTGTCACCTACGACAAAAACGACATTGCCCTGTGCGGAATTCAAAAAGCCTGGATGGAAGGGCGTTTCGAATGGGTGAAACCGCTGAGTTGCCATCTTTTCCCGGTAAGGGTACTAAAAGCCGGCAACATGGAATATCTTAATCTGGAGTACGTTCCGTCATTATGCGGGCCTGCCTGTGAACGGGGTTCAGCCGAAGGCATTTTCCTCTCAGATTTCCTCAAAGATGCATTTCTGAGGGCTTATGGAGCCGTATGGTATGCTGAATTTCTCAGTGCCTGCGAAGAAGTAAGGATCAAAACAGGTGTGGAAATATGATCCGGCAATCTCAATCAGTCCGACAAAGTCAGACACTGCAGCAGCGATTGTCGCCGCAGCAGATTCAGTATATCAAGCTGCTTCAGTTGCCTGCACTGCAACTTGAACAACGGGTCAAGCAGGAAATTGAAGCAAATCCCGTTCTGGAACTGGAAGATGATATAACACTGGACCAGGAAGATAATACGGTATCTGATGATACCGAACAGATCATGGATTCTACTGACTCCTCTTCCGAGCAATCTGGCAGTGACAGCCCGGATGATCAGGAATCAGTGGATGACAGCCGTGAGATTGACTGGGATTCTTTTTTCCAGGATGATGACAATGACTTTGTTCCCGGTTATCGAAGCGACGAGAGTGAATGGAAGGATATGCCAAAGCCCTATAAAACCGGGTTTATGGAAAAGCTGGAGCAACAGGTCGAACTTCTGAATCTGGACGAAAGGCAGCAGAAAATAGCAGCTGAAATAATTGGCTCAATTGACTCAGACGGTTACCTTAGAAGGGAGCTTGATGCTATCATTGATTCTGTAGCATTCAGTGAAGGAATACTTTTGACGGATCAAGAAGCTCATGAAGTGTTGCACCAGATCCAGAGACTGGACCCTCCAGGTATTGCAGCCAGAGATCTCAGAGAGTGTCTTTTAGTGCAACTTGAAGTGATGGATTCCAGAAACCCCGCAAGAGACCTTGCTATGGAGATCCTTGAGTCGGCCTGGCCCCATTACAAAAAAAAGCATTACGACAAAATCATCCGGAAACTAAATATCAGTGAAAAGCAGCTCAGGGAGGCTGATCAGTTCATCAAGCTTCTCGACCCCAAGCCGGGTGAGTCCGAAGAGTATCTGAATCCTGACCAGTTCATCATTCCAGATTTCGAAGTCTACTACGAGGAGTCCATGGAAGAATCAGATGGCGAGACAGGAGAGTTTGTAATCAGGATGCATCACCGCAACGTTCCAAGTGTCCGGATATCCAGTCACTACAAGCAGCTGTGGGATTCCATGGACAAAAAAAACCGCAGAAACGGTGATGAGGAAACCCGGCAGTTCATAAGAGAAAAAATGGACTCTGCCCGCTGGTTCATTGAAAGCATAAGGCAGCGTAAAAACACGCTCATGTCCGTCATGAAAACCATAGTGGCTTTGCAGGAGGATTTTTTCCGGACAGGCAAGGGTCTCCGTCCCATGATCCTGAAAGATGTGGCGGAACGGATTAATATGGATATTTCCACGATTTCACGTGTTGTAAATGGTAAATTTGTCCAGACGCCGTTTGGTGTATTTGAACTTAAATACTTTTTCTCCGAAGGACTGGAAACCGATACCGGCGAATCAATATCTAACCGGGAGATAAAAAATATTCTGCTCGATCTTGTTGGAAACGAGGACAAGATGAATCCTCTCAGCGATCAGGCCCTTGCTGATGAACTGGCTAAAAAAGGATATCCAATTGCCCGCCGTACCATCAGCAAGTACAGGGAACAGCTCAATATACCAGTGGCGCGCATGAGGAAAGGCTTTGGGTAGACCGTTGTAACTGGTCGGTGAACGGAAAAGGAATCGGGGAGATAGCAGTAGCAGATCGGTAAGTGGAAAAAAGCCGCAGATTTCAGAACTGCAATGATGTCAGTGAAACGGCGAGTTCCCAGGCCTTGAGAATATCCATGCCAAAAAACAGCCATGACAGAACCGACGTAAAAACAAGCACATACAACGCGTAGGTGGTTGTCATATAGAGCGGGGAGGTGGGATGAATTCGCCTCATATTGTAAGCAGTTGTAAAAAAACTGATGACCGTTATGGCCAGAAAGATGCCTGTCATGATGACCGCGGTGACAGCGCCGGGAACAGACCGCAAGAGAATGACCCCTGCAGTTACAACAACCATATTCAGATGTTGCGGCCAAAGCATGAATGTGGCAATCTGGGATGTGTGGGCATGCCGGCTGTTGGCTATTTGAACCCATAGAATCTGAACCGACAGAATAAGCGCCATTACCAGGGAAAAAAGAATAAAGAAGGCGGCTGGATCATCCCACCCGGCTGAAAACAATGGGGTGTAGTACAAGAGAGCCTGCCGGGCCACGGGATCCAGGTAGATATCGGCAATGGAGAAGCCCATGATGCCTGCTGAGAAGCATGACATGAGGAACAGAGCTACGGCATCACCCGTTAAGCGGATCCTTCTCAGGAGCACATCGTTCACAAAAAAGTCGTAGTTCAAAAAGAAGCGGGTCACGGATTTACGGTACATTGGGTTGACCCGGTAGTATGCGGCATAGACCACCCAGAAAATGAAGAGCAGGAGCATCGCCATGTTCACTCTGTAATCGGACTGGTCAGGTGGTGGGTTGGCAATTCGGGCATCAGGGATCTGATGGTAAAAGCGCGTCACACGTGCAATGTCATGCGCAGGTGGCATATCGCTCATGGATGCAGATGGCTTATCTCTCATTGAACTGTTGTTGGCAAACCAGTCTCTGTAAAAGAATACCGGTATCTCTCTGTGACCATCCAGTAATTGGAGCACGTCTTGAAAGTCACGCAAATCCAACCCCGGATCTTCCGGTGCATACAGAATACCGGCAAGATCAGGATCCTCTTCCAGCTGAGCGGAAAGCTGAGAGGCATTGCGGGTCATTAATATGACACCGTCAAACGGATCAAGTGTCTGTCCCGAAAATGGACGGGTGTCCAGTGTGAAGAGCCTGCGGCTTTCCAGATAGGGTTCGGCCAGCAGCCGGAGCCTTTCGGGCAGGGTTCCGTCATGCCATCTGCCATACGCAAAAAGGCCAAATGACTTGACGGAGGCATCATCTCTGTAGAAAGACATCAGGGAATCACTGCGTTGCCGGTACAGGTACTTTTCCCTGCTCAATCGATGGGGAATGGGAAAATATTCAGGCACCATGACCTTCAGAGAGAAACCGGACTGGTGCAGCAATTGCCGTTGCTCACCGCTCAGTATCTCCTCAACCAGCAGCCACCGGATGCCTGCCTGCTCAAGGAAGGCAATTTCATCTGATGTCAGATGGGTGATTCCCGATTCCTGATATATCAGCCCGAACGACCGGTTGGCCTGGACTTCACGCAACGGATGAATCAGCAGAACGGCGGAGAAAAAAAGCGCCGCCAGTATCCGGGATGAGTTGTACATGAAACGAACATGCCGGCCTTTGTCTGATGCCCGGGTGCATGATAAGAAAGTCATCGACATTCTATGTGACCACTTGAATCAAAAATTATAAACACATCAAAAGTATCATGCTTTGGACGGTACCCGGTCAGACTCCAGCGCTATTTCCCGAGTTTGTTTGAACGAGGAGAGCACAATATTGGACCTTGTTTTTTTCACCCCATCCCACGACTGGATGCGGGAAAGCAGCTTCTCAAGCGATACTGTGTTTTTTGTAGTGATCTTGAGGATATGAGAACCATCTCCCGTGATGGAGTGACATTCCTGTATTTCGGGTTCCAGAATGGCCTGGTCTACAAAGGAAGCATGGAAGCTTGAATTGTCGATTTCAACAAAGATGAACGCCATGATGTCAAAGTTGAACTTTTTCGGGTTCAATACGGCATGATACCCGTCTATGAGCTTTTTTTCCTCAAGCTTGCGCATCCGCTCCGATACCGAGGGAACAGACAGATTTACAATTTTTGCCAGCTTGTTCCTTTGTGCGCGCCCGTTCTGCTGCAGGTGTTTGAGAATGGCAATGTCTATATCATCCAGTTGATGCATTGTCCGTTTGTCCTATGTGTTTCTAAACAAGTTGTGATTTTTCCAGAATTTAACCTAAAAAAATTAGGTAATCAAGAAGCGGCAGGTTTTTTCTGAACGGCAACCGGGATCTCCTGTAACAATGATCGGTGATCGGCCCGTCGGCCAAAAGCAATCTGACAGGTTCCTCTTGAACCGCTTATGTCGTATCTTTGGCGTCTACAGAATACGACTCATTTATGAAAAATTTGTGACATGTTAGAAATTCAACGTATCCGTCAGCATCCTGACAAGGTGAAAGAGGCCATGACAGCCAAGGGTGAAAAAGAGACAGATCTTGTGGATCAGGTACTTGAGACGGATGAGCAATGGAGGAAAACGGTCCACCAGCTCGACCAACTGAGGAACGAAAGCAATACCCGCGCAAAGCAGATCGGCGTATTGATGGGTCAGGGGAGGAAGGAAGAGGCTCAAAAGGTGATCCGTGAAACGGGCGAAATGAAACAGGAAGTCAAACAGCTGGAAGAGCAGGTGCGGGAACTTCTCAGGAAGCGGGATGATCTGCTGTTGAAGATTCCGAACATTGCCGATGATTCGGTTCCGGTTACCAAAGACCCGTCAGGCAACAAGGTGGTGCATACCTGGGGAACGTCTGCGGAGACGGATGATGACCGCTACAAGCCTCACTGGGATCTGGTTTCCGACGGCGGGTGGATTGACTTTGAGCGTGGGGCAAAAGTGACATCGGCAGGATTTCCGTTCTATGTTGGTCCGGTCGCGCGCCTTCAGCGGGCACTGATCCAGTTTTTCATCGACAAGGCCGTTGAAAAGGGGTACGTTGAGATGATGGCACCCTATTTTGTGAATGAGGATTCCGCACGTGGCACCGGCCAGATCCCCGATAAGGAGGATATGATGTATGTGGTTCCCCGTGACGGATACTTTGCCATACCCACTGCCGAAGTGCCGGTGACCAATTTCCATCGGGATGAAGTTCTGAAGACCGATGGGCTGCCGCTCCGCTATGTCTGCTACACGCCCTGCTGGCGCAGGGAGGCCGGTTCACACGGCAGCGAAGTGCGCGGACTGAACCGGCTGCACCAGTTTGACAAGGTGGAACTGGTGAAACTGGTCCGCCCCGATACCTCATATGACGAGCTGGAATCGCTAAGGCGTGACGCCGAGGAGTTGCTGGAAGCCCTGGAGCTTCCGTACCGGACACTGCTGATGGGAACAGCAGACATGGGGTTCACTCAGAGCAAAAAATACGATCTCGAGGTATGGAGTCCCGGTCAGAAAAAATGGTTGGAAGTGAGTTCATGCTCCAACTTCGAGGATTATCAGGCCAGGCGCATGATGATCCGGCACAAAAAGGGCGATGGAAAAACCGAGATCGTGCACACGCTTAATGGCAGCGGGCTCGCCCTGCCCAGGGTCCTGGCGGCCTTCCTGGAAACCCATCAGCAGGATGGCGGTTCTGTGGGGATTCCAGAAGCGCTGCAGCCATGGATCCACACGGATCGGCTGGTCCTTTAGTTCGATCTTTTGAAACAAGGTCGGCCGCTTGAAACAAGGTCGGCCGCTTGAAACAAGGTCGGCCACCTGAAACAAGGTCGGGCGTTTTAAGACAAGATCGGCCGTTTTACAACACGGTTACACCGCTATCCGTGTTTCCGGTTCTTCCCGGAAATTGAGCAGCAGCTCCAGGATATCCTCCATCTGCTCTTTTTCCATGATCTCCATCCGCAGATATTTCCCATTCCGGATGCCCTTGATGTAGTTGCCGTAGTGCTTTTTCATCATGATCACCCCGTAACGCTCGCCGTGATGGGCAACGGAGGCCTGCAGTTGCCGTGCGCACATCTGCATGCGTTCTTCGATGGTTGGTGCGGGCAACAGCTCTCCGGTATCCAGGTAATGGTGGATGTCCCGGAATATCCACGGGTTGCCGATAGCGGCGCGTCCGATCATGACGCCATCCACCCCGCTCTCTTCAAACAGGTGCCGGGCATGTTCCGGTGTGGTGATGTCTCCGTTGGCAATGACGGGGATGTGGAGCCCGGGAGTATCCTTGAGGTATTTGAAATATTCCCAGCGCGCTTCTCCCTTGTAGCCCTGGCTGCGGGTCCGGGCGTGGACAGTGAGCGCCTTGACACCGACGGATTGCAACATGAGTGCCACTTCCCGGATGCGAATGGTCTTGTCATCCCACCCCAGCCGGGTTTTGACCGTAACGGGCAGGGACGTGGCGTCCACCACCGTTCCGGCCATCCTTTCCATCATGCCAATATCCCTCAAACAGGCCGATCCTGCATTTTTTTTGACCACTTTGTAAACGGGACATCCAAAATTGATATCAACCAGATCCGGATTGTTGGCCTCAGCGATTTTCGCGGCTCCGTGCATGGCCTCCTCGCGTCCGCCGAAAATCTGTATTCCAAGCGGTCGTTCGGATTCTTCAAAAGCCATTTTGTGCTTTGAGGCGTCGGAATCACGTATGATGGCTTCGGAACTGATGAATTCCGTGTAAACAACATCAGCGCCCTGTTCGCGGCACATTTGGCGGAACGGGGAGTCGCTTACATCCTCCATGGGTGCCAGCACGACACATCTGCTGCCCGGAACGAGTAGTGGCAGACCGGGGCCGGTCCGGCCGGAAACGGCGGGTGTATCAGGTGCATCTGATGCAAGGTGATGAGGTTTACGGTTCACGACAGTGTCTCAGGGATTGATTGACCGGATCTGCTTCAAGCCACTATCAATGGATAGCGGGTATTACCAGGCCAGTATCATGGATGGCTGGTATTCCCGGCTCAAGACCTCTAAATTACAGATTTTTCAGGAAAAAAAGTAGCGCTCCGGAATATCCCAACGGGATTCTTAATAGAGATTTCACACTATATTCGTTATATTGAGTTGATATAGGATATAGTAGGACCAGGTGTTTTTAATACACAATAAACGTGTTTCTAATACACTATAAATCATGCAGCTAGTAACTGCATTCTGTTTGGAATACATTCAATAATACCAAGTTAGGAGGTATACATATGTCAGTAGCAACCAAAAACATCTATGAGTTGCTTGGTGATGAGGCGGACAGTCTGCTTAATCACGAGTGCAAAACCATTTCGAAAGATCAGCTGCACCTCCCCGGAAGTGACTTTGTTGATACCGTATGGAACCCCTCAAGCCGCAACAACAGGGTGCTTGCCAATCTGCAGCGTCTGTTTGACAACGGCCGCCTCGGAGGGACAGGCTATCTTTCCATTTTGCCGGTGGACCAGGGTATTGAGCACTCGGGTGGCGCCTCTTTTGCCAAAAATCCCATCTATTTTGATCCGGAGAATATTGTCAAGCTCGCCTATGAGGGCGGCTGCAACGCCGTAGCTTCCAC
>SKYY01000071.1 GCA_007127665.1 Balneolales bacterium
CTGCGCACTTCCCGGCCATCCTTGTTCAGAATGACGACGTCCAGTTCCGTTGCGGAGTGGTTCAGCTTGAACCGGATTTCACTGGACTCTCCGGGTGTGAACGGGACGCTGTTGGATATGGCCTTGACGTTTTTCCCGGTGAGGGAAGCCGCCAGCGAGTTGGTAAGGCCGGCGCTCATCATATCCTGGCTCATCTGCAATCGCTGAATGCCACTATTCACATTGATGAGTTGTTCCACCGAATTGAACTGGGCAAGCTGTGCCGCAAATTCGGCACCGTCCAGCGGATTGATCGGGTCCTGATGCCGCATTTGTGCCACCAGCAACTGCAGGAATTGCTGCTGGCCCATTTCGTTCTTTCTTTCCGGAGACTGGGCAAAGGCCGCTGAAGTTTGTGAGTTAATGTTTTGCAGTTCCATGATTTACCGTCTTATATGGTCCATTCCATCTGATTGTATCCAAAATTGCGTACCGGTTGAGGTGCCACCTTCTCCACGGACCTGGGTTCGGTCCGGATTTCTGACAATTCACGGTAATGCTCTCCTTTTTCCTCCTTTCCGGATTGGCCGAAGAAACGCTCAAAGCCATCCGCCTGCCCACTGTCGAGCTGTAGTTCCACCGTTATTTCACACTCTTTCTCCAAATGCTCCCTGATTTCGTGAAAGTGCTGCTGAAGCAATCGGTTGAGTTCTGTGTTTGAGGATCCCAGTTTAAGCTGCAGTACGCCGTCAACTTCACGGGTGGAGATGCGCATATTGCTCCCGTCGGCAATCTGGATCCGGTGGTTCTGCCATGCGTTGTTCCGGCTTGCCGCCGTCTCTTTGGCATGCTGCTGGATGCGTACCAGGCCCGGAAGCAGCTCTCGCCGTAGATCCGCACTGGTGAGTGGAAGGCGTCCGATCAGTGATAACTGAAGGGTTGCATCCCTTCGCTCATCGGCTTCATCCATGCCGGCATCCGTATCCACGGTGATCTTGTCCCAGTCAAATTGACTCTGTTCAAACGTGCCGGAACTGATATTTGTCTGATGCGGGGAAGGGGTGAGCGACTGTACCGGCCTCGGCAGGACCGTTTCACCCGAAGCCGCAGAAAATCCCCCGGGCCCTGGTGTTCTTGTCGTAACCGGCTCTGAGCCACGCTCGGCAAACGAGCGGATATGAGCATTATGACGATCGGTGTTTACATTCTGACGACCAATCTTCTTCTCTTCGAACAAGATACGTACCTTCTCCTGCCAGCGGGATGCGGGTTCCGGGTCCGCGCCCGATACCGCGCCTGATACCGCGCCTGATACCGCACCTTCTGTCCTGGCCGCCATGTAGGTCTGTCCCGTTATCGGTTGACCGCCCTTTTGCCCTCCCGGCATCCTGGCATCATCTGACGGCGCAGTAGAACCGGCATTATTGAAGATTTTTTCCCGGACCGTATCCCATTTCGTACTCAACCACTGCGTCACGGGTTGATCACCCCGGCCATTTTGTTTCAGTTCCATTTCCCGATCCATTCCCGGGAATACGCCTCTTTCAGACGAAACTTTTGGTTCAGCGATGCCCGGCACATTCCGCAGCTGCGATTCTGATGCCCCGGACGGCACACGCGCCTGCGGTTCTGAAGCGCCGCTCACCTTTTGCTTTTGTGCCCATTCACCGGAGCCGGCATTGGCAAACCATGCTCTTGAGGGATCAGCACTTCCCGGAGCCATCGGATCCGCTCCTTTTTCAGACGCCGCAACATACATACCTGTACCGGGACCTGCCGTCAAACCCACACCGGGCCCGGGGATGTTGCTACCCGCAAATGAGTGAAGCGTATCCGCTTTCACTGATGTGGCGGATCCGGGATAAGAGGCTTGTGCGATTAC
This sequence comes from Balneolales bacterium, assembly GCA_007127665.1. GTDB lineage: Bacteria > Bacteroidota > Rhodothermia > Balneolales > Natronogracilivirgulaceae > SKNL01. The sequence continues at coordinate 1,862 of SKYY01000071.1, forward strand.
GGATTGCCCCGCAATATGGCCCTTGCTTGCGGATGCATGGCTCTTGCTTGCGGATGCCATACCCGGCAGATCCTGCGCCCGTGCCTCATATCCCGCACCCCTGCCTGCAAGACTGCCTGCAAGACCACCTGCGCTCCATTCGGGCCTTCCCATTGAATCTGATGTATTGCCATTGCTCCCGGGAGTGTTGCCGTCAGGCCGACTGGCCCCACGTTGCTGCTCGTGTCCGGCTACCCATCCCGAAGTATCCAACCGGCCGGCAACGGGTAGCGTCCCTCCAGACCTGTTCCCTGAATTATAGGGAAAGGCCATGTTGCTTTCATCCCGTTGCCGTTTTTCTTCTGCTGCGTGCGCACCGGTTGTAGAATTATTAAAAGAAGAATATGACATACCAGGTATCAGAACCCCGGAACCCGGTGCCGCGCCTGACCCATCCTGATGATGGGACATGCCACCCAAACCCGGACTGCCGGAAACGGCAGGGGACTCGTTCTGAGCCGAATGTTCGTTCTGAGCCGAATGCTTGTTCTGGTCACAATGTTCATTTTGAGCCGAATGCTTGTTCTGGTCCGTGGGCTCTGTCAGGGTGTTTGCAACATTAGCGCTGCCTGCTTTTTTTTCGCTGCCCCGGTGATTGCGGCACTCACTCCATACATCAGACCAGCGGGTTGCCTGCCCGTTGCGGTCTCCTCTGGTGCCGAAATGGTCCCTGGCGTCTCCCGTACGGGAAGAGGTACCCGGTGAGGCGTTTGTATCCCTTTGCGGTATAAAGGTCAGCTGGCTCATAACATCACTGTCCTCATAAGTTTTGCGGCCCGGTCGGGTGCGAGTGAGCGGAGCAGTTTTTCACGCTGGATATTGCCGGAGTACCGGTAGAGCATCAGCAACTGGCTTTCATCCAGATGCTTGACGATTTCTGCAAGTTCCTCTTCATCGAGGTTGAGCAGGCTTTTCACGCGCTCTGAAAGGGCTTCATCGTTCATGATATTCCCCGGGTCATCGGCCCGTGCAACACGCTGGTCCACATGGCTGGCAGTCGAAGTCGCAGTTGTTGCTGGTGTTGTGGCAGCGAGCTCTTCCTTGCGCACCTGCAGTTTTTCCATTTCCGTAATCAGGCTGTCGTTGGCAAACTTCAGCGAGTTCAGCCGATGCCTGAGCCTGTCGTTATCACGTTGAAGCGAATCCAGTTCGTTTTTAAGACTTTCGAACACACCGGATGTTGTTGCCCCGCCCGGCAGCCTGTCACCGCGTACCAGCAGTTCCTCGTCCACACCGGCGCTTCTGATCTCTTCCACCCTCTCCGGCTGGATCATGGGGTAAATGAAGAAAAGCAGCAGGAACAAGCCGGCAAAAACACCGACGGCAATTCCAAAAATCTTCGCTATTTGCATCTCCGCTACCTGTTGAAGCTATGGGTTGCTATTTCATCCATGGCTTTCTGGTCAGCCCTTTCCATTTCCGTTTTGTAGATGGTATACTCACGATCCCGAACTTTTTCCATAATGTGCATCTCGCGATGTGCGACAATGAGTTTGTCCCTTTCGCGTGATATGGCCTTATCGGCTTTCTTCATATCACGGTCCAGTTTTCCCATCACATTGTGGGCATGCTCCAGATGCGCGTAGCTGTTCCTCAGTTTTCTGATATCATGAACTTTATGAATATCCTTTTGGCCGAGGAAGCTCTCGAGTTCAGCCGCAATATCCTTTTTCTGATCGGCCAGGTTTTGCCTTCGTTTCATCTCACGGGCCAGCTTTTGCTTTTGTTGCTTCTCCTTGTGCTCACGCACCCGAAGTACCGGATCGAGTGAAAATCGGAATGTCATATTGCTGGGGTAATTTGGATTGATGGGATCGCGGCCTGCCGTCCGGCCGCTTACCGGTTTTCAAGATGATTCAACTTGTCAGCTTCTTCAGGGAACCCCAAAGGTCCCCGTCAAAATCAGCTTCTTCCATATCCTGTTTCAAAAATGATTCCAAACCCGGATTTTTTTTAATCGCTTCGTCAATTTTCGGATTGGACCCCTTCACGTAGGCCCCGATATTTATGAGGTCTTCCGCTTCCCGATACGTTGCCAGCAATTCACGCGCTTTCATGGCTACCGTCCTGTCAGCCGGTGATACGATGTGGGGCATGACCCGGGAGACGCTTTCCAGCACATCAATGGCCGGATAGTGGTTTCTATGGGCCAGGCGACGGGAAAGCACGATATGTCCGTCCAATATGGAGCGCACAGCATCAGCAATGGGTTCATTCATATCGTCATTGTCCACCAGTACCGTATAAAGTCCGGTAATGCTTCCTTTTCCTGTTTTACCGGCTCGTTCAAGCAGTTTCGGGAGCAGTGCAAAAACGCTGGGCGGGTAACCTTTTGTGGTAGGCGGTTCGCCGGAAGCCAGTCCGATTTCCCGTTGCGCCATGGCTATGCGTGTCACGGAGTCAAGCATCAGGAGGACATTTTTTCCTTTGTCGCGGAAATATTCTGCAATGGCGGTGGCGGTTGAAGCACCCTTGACCCTGCTCATGGCCGCCATGTCGGAGGTCACGGCAACCACAACAGAGCGGGACATGCCCTTTTCTCCCAGAGCATCGGTGATGAACTCGCTCACTTCCCGGCCCCGCTCGCCGATCAGTGCAATAACATTTACATCCGCCGAAGAATGGCGTGCTATCATACCCATAAGTACGCTTTTCCCCACACCGGAACCGGCAAAAATCCCCATCCTCTGTCCCATACCCAGTGTATTGATGGCATCGATGGCCCTTATCCCCGTAAACATGGGTTTGTCGATGCGTCCCCGTTCCAGCGGGCCGGGCGGATCATTATAAACCGGCTGATGTTCGCCGTTCAGGAAACCGCCCTTTTTGTCGATGGGCACGCCGTCGGCGTCCACCACTCTCCCCAGCAAATCGTTTCCTATCGCCAGTGTCAGCGGACGACTGCTCAACTCCACAAGGCAGCCCGATTTCAGCCCCTCGATACGGTCATAGGGCATCAGCAGCGTCTCGTTTTCGCGAATGCCCACCACTTCTGAAAGTACTTTTCTGCCTGTCTGACTGTGAATGGCATAGATCTCACCAACGCATGCCTTCAGTCCTGTGCATTCGACAATGGTTCCGATCACTGTTGAGACCTTGCCAAATCGCTTCGGGTCTGTTGAGATGAGTGGAAGTTTTTGCCGAATCTGCTCCATGTGCCCGGCAAAATCCTGTTTTATTATGGTATTCATGGTTTTCCAGTTATGATCGTCTCTTCCATGCCGCCTGCGCCGCCTTATTCTTATGAATGAGGGAGGATGAGGGATTCCTTGAAATCGTTGAGCATCTGCCGGAAGTCGCGCACGATTCGCTCCCTGTTGGTCTCAAGCTGGAATTCACCCGGTTTACACCTGCTCCCCACACGTACGATGACACCGGTCGCCCCATCGTATGTCTCAACCAGCTCTTCAACCATCTCGAAATCATCCTGTGAGACCCATAGCACTGGCCGGGCGTCTGTTTCTATACCCTGCAGCAGCTCATGCAGTTCCTTTTCAAGTTTGTTACGCATGGCGCCGTTGGTTACCGGCACTTCCAGAATGGTTTCAGCCAGATCAAAGACCAGGTTCAGCAGGCCCGGCTTGAGCAGTTCCATGGTTGTTTTCCATTCCGCAGATGCAGCGACAAACTGCTCTTTCATGCCATCGAGATGCTGTTCCAGCTCATCCCTGGCCTGAATCCTGCCTTCTTCCAGGCCCTTGGTGTAGCCCTGGTCAAAAGCCGTGCGACGTGCGTCTTCAAGCTGATCATTCCATTCCCGAAGCTTGTTTTCCATGATCTGCTGATGATCCGTTCCCGACAGGCCGGTCTCTTCCTTCTTTTCCTCAAAAACAGTCCTGTAGTCCAGCCGGAAGCGCTCTTCCTCTTTCCAGAAAAACCGTTCCTTTTCGATGATTTTTCTTGCCATGCCCGATTACTCCACAATCTCGTCTTCGGACATTTTCCGGGTGGTTATACGGCCATCCTCTTCAAGCTGCTTGATTTTGCGGATAATCCGCTGCTGCGCCTCCTCCACGTCTTTCACATGGACCGGGCCAAGCGCATCCATATCGTCCTTCAGCATATCCATAGCGCGGGTGGACATATTCTTGAGGAACTTGTTGGTAAGTTCTTCGCTGACACCCTTGAGTCCCAGTACCAGATCCGACTTGTCCATCTCGTTGATGATAACCTGGACGGTGCGATCGTCGAAATGTGCAATATCCTCGAAAAGGAACATCTGCTTCTTGATCTCTTCTGCGAGTACGGGGTCGCGTTCCTCGATAAGCTTGATGACGTTCTTTTCTACGGAGATATTGGCCTCGTTCAGGATACTTGCGACAACGGAAGTTCCGCCCTTGACCCGGTCTCCCATCGCATCCACGCCACCCATCTGCTCCTTGATCACTTCCTCAATCTCATCGATCACCTCTGAAGATATTTTGTCCATGGATGCCAGGCGGAAGCTAATCTCACCCTGGAAATCTTCTTCGAGGTGTGAAAGTACCTCCGCCGACCGCTGCTCCTTCATCTGGGAAAGGATCAGCGCAGCTACCTGGGGATGTTCATTCTGGATGAAACTGGCAATTTGAGTAGTCTCGTTGGCCTGAAATACGCCAAATGCACTCGAGCCGGTCTCCGCTTCAAGCCTTCGAAACATATTACCGGCATGTTCAGCACCCAGGGTGGTAGACAGCACATCCCGGGCATAATTCATCCCACCTTCCATTATATACTGCTTGGCTTGCATCATTTGGTGAAAATCCCTGTTCACCGCATCAAGAACATCCGGCTTCACGTTTTTAATGCGTGCTATCTCAATCGAAATCGCCTCAACTTCCTCTTCGCGGAGGGTCTTAAGCAGTTTGGATGCCGTTTCCATGCCGAGAGAGATAACAAGCACCGCTGCCTTTTTCAGTCCGTTGAGTTTACTTACATCATCAATAATCTCGCCGGTGTTGTTCATCATATCATTCATGTTATTACCGTTTATGCCGTGTTATCGGCTATCATGGATCGTACCACATTTGCAGCATCCTGCGGATGCATCTCAACGAAGTCACGGATCTCGTCAAGCATTTGCTGCTTGCCTTCAATCTGCTTTCTGGCTGCGGGACTTAATTTGCGGTTGTAGAAATCATCTTCCTCTTCCGTTACTGCGGCTTCTTTGCCACTTTCCTGATACTCGTCTTCTCTCAGTGCGACATCATTGCCCTTTGAGAAGTCCTCGAACAGAACCGGATATTGCTGCTCGCGGAATCGTTTGGAGATATTGTACATGAGTGCTGCAAAAATGGCCAGTGCCGCAAGAATCAGCACCCATCGGATTACCTGTATCCAGGGCAGCGGCTGTTCCACAAAATGTGAGTACGGACCTGTGGACGGGTCAAAAAATTGTCTCTGTGTGATGGTTATAACATCACCGCGCTCCATATTTATGCCGAGGGCTGATGCCACCACGCTTCTGAGCTCGTCAAGCTCCTGCTCGGTATGGGGCTCATAGGCAATCATGGTGTCGCCGTTGTCGTCGCTCTGCGTGGTCTGTTTGTGGTTGAGCAACAGCGATGCCGTGATTCTGCCGATATCACCCGGTTGTTTTTCAAACAGTTCCCGGATGGTGTTGACCTCGTAATTGCGGGTCTGGATAGTGCTTTCCGCGTTCCTCGAACTGCTCAGCGAAGTCTCGCCACGCAGCTGCACCGGCGTGAACTCATCGATCGGCACCAGCTGAAAAGATTCGTCACTGTTGGATTCCGAACGGCGCTCCTCTGAAATAATGACCCTGCTATCGGGATCGATCAGGTCTGATTCACGAATAAGTTTTTCAAAATCGTGCTCTACCGCTACGCGCAGCACACTGTTGCC
>SKYY01000208.1 GCA_007127665.1 Balneolales bacterium
TTCATGCCCATTGCCGCTATGACTGAAAAGGAAAACACCGTGACGATCAGCCACATCTCGGGGGTTCGGAATTTGTTGAAAAAGGGCATGTATTGGAAAAAAAAGTGATTGAACCGGAACAGGTTTTCACCGAGTGAAAAAAGCAGTGTGAGCAACCCGGCCCCGAGAAAGACATATTTGAGGTTGCCGGGTGCCCGGATCAGTCCGATCACGAACATCAGAAAGAGAATGGCGCCGAGATAGTGCGGTCCGCTGGTGAACGTTTTGGGCCCCCAGTAGGTGCCTTCGGCCGAGGAGCCGCCATAGCTGCCCGGAATGACGAGCGTCAGCAGTTCGCCCCGCCCCTGTGACCATGCAAAGGCGTAATCCACAGCCAGTCCGCCGCCCGCCCTGGCTTCCTCCTGCAGCTCGGAACCGCCCCTGATGCTGTGTGCGGAGTATTCATAGATGCTCCAGTAGGGCTGGACGTTGGCCGCGAGTGCGAGCAGCCCGGCCAGGACCATGAGCGCGGCGCGCTTCGACCAGTCCGGCAGTACACCGGTGCGAAAAGCCACCACACTGTCGTAGACAAACCAAATGCCCAGAGGGAACAGGAAGTAGTAGACGACCTGGACATGTTCGGCCCTGAGCGCAAAATTGAGTGCAATGGCAAAAAGAAAGAGACCGGCCAGACGTTTCTCGCTGCGCGAAAGCATCCAGTAGCCCGCCATCACCCATGGGATCCAGGAATAGGCGATCAGCTTGGAGTTGTGTCCGGCCCCGATAATGATGGGAATGTAGGTCGTGAGGCCGATTCCCAGTGCTGCCAGGGCCGACGGAAACGGACGGTACCCCATCAGCCAGAAGAAAAAGTAGACCCCGCTCATGCAAAAGATAAAAGGGAAGACCGGAATGAAGATGCGGTTGAAGGCGCGGCGGATAAGTGTGTCCAGATGCGTGAACGCCTTGTTGCTGATGACCGTATATGAGGGCATGCCGCTGAATATGTTTGAAGCCCAGAGCGCATCCTCCCCGGTCTCCTCCTGATATTCGATAACCGACTGGGCAGTGGCACGAAACTGCTGGATGTCGTGCGCGACAAACTGCTGTCCGCCGAAGTACACCTCGCTGAAGATGAACGAGGGCACCAGCAGCAGGAATACCAGAACGATCAGATGCTGATACCGCTGCGGGATTTTTTCCCAGAGGTCAGGCATGGCGGACCCGCTGCGTTGCTCCTTACGTGTTTTTCGGGATCCTTTTTTAGCGGATGTGTCGCGCCGTTTTTTTGCCATGTCAGTTTCTGTATGTGATTTTTTGAGGTGTCGCTGCGACGCTCAGGGTTTTGGTGCGGCCTGAGTCCTTGCAGCCGGGCCGATGGCTGGTCGCCGGTCGTAAAAAATTCGGGTGGATGGGTGATTCAGTCGATGACGCGGGGCACCCGGAAATAATCCGCGTCGGCATCGGGAGCGTTCTTGAGCGCTTCCTCGTGTTCCAGTGGAGGATGGACCCTGTCTGCGCGGAAACCCGCTTGGACATCGGCCACGTGTTCGAGTGGTGGTATGTTGGATGTGTCGACCTGCCCCAGAAGCTCCATATACCCAAGGATGTCATTCATGTCCCTGACCAGGCTTCTGGCTTCATCATCTGACAGTTGCAGGCGTGCGAGATTTGCCATGTAGCGGACATCTTCCAGAGTAACCGACATAATAAACGGATTGTGAGTTAAGATTGCAGAAAAAGTATCGGATCAATTTACGAAATGTGCCGTCAAAGTGTAACTTTGGGACATGCATTTACCCCGGTGGTTGCCACTGCATCATCCAGCCGGAAAAGAAACGGTATCAAAGCGGTAAAAAATCATGTTTGCACTATGATTTTTGCTGTTGATATATGTAGATTGCGCGCATGATCAGGAAAAAAGTTACTGTACAGAATGATGCCGGTATCCATGCCAGGCCGGCCTCTCTTATTGTTAAGGAAGCGACCCGGTTTGAATCGGAGTTTCACGTCCATATGTATGGCTACCGGATAAACGGTAAAAGCATTTTAGGGTTGCTTACTCTGGCGGCGGAAAAGGGGGCAGAGCTGGAGCTGGAGATGGATGGTCCCGATGAGCAAGAAGCTATGGATCGGATTACCACCCTGTTTAAAAATGGCTTCTCGATGTCGGAAGAGTGAAGGGATTAACACCAAACGGATGCACAGGTTTCCATGCAAAAAGAAAATGCCTATAAAACCAATATCAAACGGAATGGCGTCACGGCTGTGAGTGGCCTGGTGATGGGTGTTGCACGGATTTATACGAGAGGCAACATCAACATTAATCCTGACCCGATAGACGAAGTCCGGCTGCCCGATGAGAAGAAAAAATTCATACAGGCAAGGAAGACCGTGGGGATGACCATGGAACGACTCTCGGACTTTGCCGATTCCCGGAATGATTCCGACACCCGCGACATCATGGATGCGCAGTACGAGATCCTTAACGATCCGGAACTGGAAGCCATGGTGTACCGGCTTATTGACGAGAAAAGCATCCGGGCTGAAAAAGCCATTTATGATGCTTTTCAACATTACATAGATCTGATAAAAGCCACCGACAAATCTTTTCTGGTTTCACGTCTTTCCGATCTTCGCGATATGCGCGACCGGCTGATCCAGAATGTGCAGCAACTTGCCGTTATCGCCAGCTTTGGCAAGGATGCCGTTATGGTGACGGATGATGTATCACCCATTGAAGTGATCACTTTTGCCCGGAATGGTGTCAAGGGCATTATTTGCACAGCAGGCGGTCTCACATCGCATGCATCCATCATCGCCAACGCGATGGGCATTCCCATGATTATCGATGCGAAATCAGTATTACGCACTGTCCAGGATGGCGATACCATTATTCTTGACGGATACGGGCAGAATGTCATCATAAGACCGGATGATGAGGCCTCAAGTTCTTATACACGTGTGATCAAAAGGCAAAAAGAGGAAGACAAATTTCTCCGTCATGTCATTGGAAAACCCGCCGAAACCCTCTGCGGTACGAAGATTGAACTTCAAGCCAATATCGATTTTGAAGATGAAGTGCTGAATATTGAGAAATACCGCGCCGAGGGGATTGGCCTGTTACGCACCGATGCATTGCTTATGAACGCCGGGCCGCTGACCATGGACAGAAGCAGACAGGAGCACTTTTGCCAGACAGCCTACGCCGGCAGCGGTTCAGGAACGGTCACGGTTCGTCTTCTTGATGTGGGTGGCGACAAACTGCTCAACATCAAGTCAAAGGAAGCAAACCCTTTTCTTGGATGGCGCGGGGTGCGGATTTTGCTTGATCGCAGAGAACTGCTTCAGAGCCAGCTTGAGTCCATCTGCCGTGTTGCCGGCAGATACCCTGGCCGGACCCGCATACTTGTTCCCATGATCTCCAGCCTGGATGAGTTTCTGGAGGTAAAAAAAGAATTTGAGGACTTGCAGCAAACACTGGAAAAACGGGGAGTACCGGTCGATCGTAACATCAAACTCGGGATTATGGTGGAGGTTCCCAGTGTCGCCCTTCAAATACGGAAATTTGCCCCTTATGTCGATTTTTTCAGTATCGGTACCAATGACCTTACACAATACACCCTTGCGGTTGATCGCGGCAATAATCTTATTTCCTCTCTGTACCAGCCGCTGCACCCGGCAGTCCTTACGTTTATATCCATGACGATACAGGCAGGGGAAGAGTTCCATATACCGGTTTCAGTATGCGGTGAACTGGCTTCCGATCCATATGCGGCCCTTATTCTTGCCGGGCTCGGCGTTCGGGAGTTGAGTATGACGCCGAGACTTATCCCTAAAGTCAAGCAAGCCATTCGGCTGTACGAAATCGAAGAAATCAGGGAGATCTCAAAGAAAGTACTGGAATGTAACACCCGCAGCGAACGGGAGGCCGCCCGCAAGGAATGGCGCCGTTTTTATGATGAAAAGCTGAAGGAAGAGCGCTCAAAAATAAATGCTCTATAATATAGAGCAATAAAATCCGAAAGTATTTGAACTATTCCCGCATTTTGACTAATTACTTAATTGTAAAAGCGCTTGCATGAGGCTCAAAAAAAGGCAGAAATCCATATATAATTAAAAAATTTAATGTTAAATCATTTATTTCAAAATATTATAAGGTTACAGGTATTTACAGCGAAATAAAATTATGCTATATTTGTTTTTCGTTGCACCCTGGAACAAAAACAAATGATATCATGATTGAGAAAAAATTCACACCAAAAAGAACCATTTGCAAGGTAACTTTCCGCGTGCCTGAAGAATGGGCTGAAAAAGAAGTTGCCGTTGTCGGAGATTTCAATGAGTGGGATACCGAAGCCAACAAGCTGGAACAGAAAAACGGTTCATGGGAAACCACGCTCAGATTGACACCTCAGACAGAATACCGGTTCCGCTATCTGCTTGACGGTGAGCGTTGGGCTAACGATGACTCGGCCGACGGATATGCCACCAACCCCTACGGTACCGAAGATTCGCTGCTTATTATCGGCAGTTAAGCTTTTTTTACGGAGTAGGACAGGACGGCCATCCATGCCAACACAGTGACAACGGTTCACTGTCGGCATGAGTGGCCGTTTTTTTTTCAGCAATGGCCCCACAATGAGGCCATTTTTTTGTATTATTCCAAATATTAACCGGAACATATTCTGTTGCATTGTTCGAAATCCCGTCATTTTACCGCTTGCTCCAGACCGATTGGCTGGGACGGCGTTTCTGGTACTTCCGAAAGCTGGAGTCAACCAACAGGTACTTGCATGACTTGCCCGATGAGCGGCTAACACACGGCTTGGTCTGTCTGGCTGACAGTCAGCTGAAAGGGAAAGGACAGTTTGGCAGGAACTGGTATTCTTCTCCGGGAGATAATCTAACGTTGACCATCGCTCTAAAACCTCGCACCAATACAAGGCTGCAACTGATCTCCCTCACAGTGATGCTTGCACTCAGGGAAACCCTTTTGGCAACACTTGAATGTGAAAGCGTAATAAAATGGCCGAATGATCTGCTGATTTCAGAAAAAAAAGTGGCCGGACTCCTTACAGAGTGCCGGTACAACGGACATAACCTGGACAGGATGCTTCTTGGCGTCGGGATAAATGTCAACCAGCAGTCATTTCCTGAGGAACTGAAACAAAAGGCAACTTCCGTCCGTCATTTCACAGGTGGACAAAATGTGGATCGCACGCTGCTTCTCGCCGTACTTCTGAACAGGCTGGAACCACTTATTGAACTTGCCGAAAACGGCGAGCTTGAACTTATCCGTAGTATCAACAGAAGTATTCATGGATACGGCAAATGGGTTTCCCTTTTGGTCGATGGAAAAAGAGAGGATACCCCGGTAAAAATACTCGGCGTTAATGAATATGGATATCTAATGGTACTTACGGCTAATGATGATGTAAAAACATTTACGCATGAGCAGGTTAGGATCGAAACACAACCTGATTGACCTGGTTTCTTCAGAAATCGACACTTTTGCCCTTCCGGTTAAGGTTGAACCGGTAATTGCAGCTGTCAGTGGAGGTGCCGATTCCATGGTCCTCTTGTGGATTCTTGCCGTTGCCATGAAACTGGATGTTGTTGCCGTCCACATTAATTACCAAAAAAGAGGAATGGATTCCGACAAGGACGAGGAATTGGTACGGCAATTTTGCGATGCACAACAAATCCGCTTCAAAGTTTTTCGGGATCCGGGAAGGGGGGAATCTGGAAGTACGATAAGTAAAACCGGAAATTTTCAACAATATGCCCGCGATCTACGACAAAATATCCTGCTTTCGGTGAAGAAACAGTATCAGGCGTGCGCCATCTTTCTTGCCCACCATGACGACGACCAGACCGAGACGATTTTTCAGAAAATCCTTCGCGGAGCGGCCCCAGAAAAATGGACAGGAATGAGTCCGGCCGACCCGCCATGGTATCGCCCCCTGCTGCAGGTCACCAAGGGTGAACTGCTGACATTTGCGGGTGAACATGCCATACCCTACCGCACCGACGCCACAAACCGGGAATCCATCTATACACGCAATATTCTAAGAAATGAGGTATTCCCGATCCTTGACAGATCATTCCCCGGATGGCGTGGCAATCTCAGAGATGTCGCGCGCGCCGGGATGCGTCAACGTGAAATGCTTGATTACCTGGCAGATCAGGTTGTTTTCCCGGCTTCCTGCCCGGAAACTACTCATCGGGCAGACATGGACCGCTCCGTGTGGATGGCGCTCCCTCCCGGACTGCGGATTCCTGTCGCAAGACACTGGATCACACAACAGACAGGGTACACCGGATGGAGCAAAGGTGAGGTGGTGCGGCTCAGCGATCTTGAGCATATCCCGACGGGGGGACGCATTACACTGGCGCCGGATATTGCCATTGCGCGTGACCGTGACCGTTTTACCGTCGCCGGCAAATCAGGCAAAACCATGGCCCGCATCCTGAAGCTCTCTGATCTTGACCGTAGCGGCACCACCTATGCCGGAATTCAGTTTTCAATGGATCAGTTCGATGCGAATCGGAAAGGGACCGATCTGCAGCTTGCACTGAACTCGCTTCCCGAAGAACTCCTGCTGCGCAACTGGGCAGACGGAGATCGCATACAGCCACTCGGAATGAAAGGGTCGCAAAGTGTGGCCGATCATCTTACCAACAGAAAGGTTTCAACTGTCCAAAAAAAATCCACTTTGGTACTGGTTTCTTTTGATGGAAAGGTTCATGCCATTATATTTCCACATTGCCCGGACAGCGGTGAGATGGGAACCATTGCCGCTCACACCCGGTGTCGCACGGAAGGACAACCCGTACTTCTTATAAAACAATCAGACCATCATCCATGACTTTCTACCAACCTGAAACAGTACTTTGCAACGGATCTCTATTTCGCCTGTTTATCACCAAAGAACAGCTCGATAAGCGCATTGTAGAACTCGCGGAGCAGATCAACCGGGATTATGAGGGCAAAAAGCCTATTTTTATCGGAATACTCAATGGCGCGTTCATCTTTCTGGCAGATCTGATGAGACATGTGACCATCCCGTGCGAGGTGGACTTTTTCAAGCTGAGCAGCTACGGAGACGAAAAAGTATCCTCCGGAAGCGTGACCGAACTAAAAGACCTGGACGCAGATGTTGAGGGCCGCCATGTGATCCTGATTGAGGATATTGTGGATACCGGCCTCTCAATGCGATATATGGTGGGTCGTATCAAAGAAAAAAAACCGGCTTCCGTAGCCGTTGTCACACTCCTGCACAAACCCGATGCCACCAAACATTATATCAACGTCGACTATGTCGGGTTTCAGATTCCTACCCTATTTGTACTTGGATACGGCATGGATTATGGACAGGAAGGCAGAAATCTGGCTCAGATTTATGTCATTGATGACGGATCGGAAGACCATTCGACCCCGATTATTCCGGAACATGCAAAAAAATAGCGTTCTGCGTTGTTTTCCGGGATTGAATTGCGATGAAAAATAGGCTATATTTAGAGTTCTCCGGGTTTGAATTTTTTGCCAGCCCGATCACGGTTGCTCCAGTGCTCTACCGGCAGCAAACACGGAGAGATGGCTGAGTGGTCGAAAGCGGCACCCTGCTAAGGTGTTGAGCCCTTCACGGGGCTCCGTGGGTTCGAATCCCACTCTCTCCGCATCCGAAAAGCGTAATCCCGCAAA
>SKYY01000106.1 GCA_007127665.1 Balneolales bacterium
TGATCTGTTTCAAGCACCAGTCGCTCGATTTGAGGGGCCAATCCGGTCAGCATGAGGCTGGGAGGCGACAGTTTGTGTGAAATGATCCGTACGTCATCGATAATGTCCTTGATTTGGCGGGTAGTTTGCGGCAATCCGTTTTGGCCGGATTCCATGTTTCTCCGCAACTGTCCGAGTTTGCTTCCAATGGCATCATGCAGCTCTGCGGCTACGCGGCTGCGCTCTTTTTCTGTACCCTGGATGTAGGCGTTAAGCTTTTCGTTTTCGAGGCGGTGTACCTTTTCGGTCAGCTTGATCTGCTTTTTCTCCACAAACCGGACCTGCCATGCCAGGCCGAAACTCAGGAAGATGATTTCCATCACCGAGCCGATCTGTATCGGGGTAAACAACAAGTCGGGGATGCTGAGCAAACCGAACTCGCCCAGGATAAAAATGATGCCGGCAACGAAGATAAATGAAAAGGCAAGGATGAACAGAACGGCCGTATTTCTTTCGAATCGTATGTATCGGAAGGCAACCCACAAGGCCAGGGTTATGGACGCAATGATATCAAAATAGAGCAGATAGAGTACATAGGTTGCATTTTGCTGAGTCCATCCGGTGAAAAAGGTGTGGCTGAACGCGATTGCAACGACTATGGCGCAAAGCACCAGAAACATCCGGTGGACAACCGGATAATTTTTGCTCGTCCTGAAATAGGACATGGTGAACATGTTGAAGGTGAAGACCAGGAGATAACTAAGGCCTATGCGTGATGCGCCTCCAATAGTACCCGATTCAGGATAGATATACTGATGGGCCAGTCCGATGTCCACGAATACAAAAAGTCCGACACTCAATACATAGAAAAAATACCAGAAGTAGATACGTTGAAACGAAAACAGAAAGGCAACCAGGCTGATCAGCACAATGAGGCCGAAAATACCGAAGTAGAGACCGAAATAGGCATAATGGCGTTGCTGAACCGCATTGAAGTGTTTCATGCTCCACAGGCGGACCGGATAGTGGATGGATGAGCGCCGTTTGTCGAATATCAGCAGGATATCAGCAGTTGTCTCCGGTTCCAGATCCAGATCAAAAACAAAATTGAAGTGGGGCACCGGTCGTGTTGAAAAGGGGGTTATTCTTCCCGTTAAAGCCGTTTCGGACCATCCGGAATGACTGGTTTGCGGGGTGGACCGGGTGTAGAGGCGAATGCTGTTGATATGGGGGTTTCTGACTTCCAGATACCATGATTTATAGTCAGACCGGTTTGCCAGGCTAAAACCCATGAGTACAAAATCCTGTGTGAATCCGTAAAAGTCATCGCCGGCAGCTTCTGATTGCTTCAGGCGTTCCCAGGCCAGGTCCGGATCGGGCAACACGGCGGTGGTATCTGCCACAGCCATCGGATTGACAGATATGCCACTGGAGTGCAGTGTGACCGGGATCGTTGGGATTTGGGTACCGGCAGCCGAAACAGCAGCTGACGGCACAAATATTGAGGTACATGTAACGCCGGTCAACCAGATCAATAGCGTAATTACCATATTGGAAACCGGTAAAATCATCTGTCAAACCAATCTGTTGGAATGGGCATAACTTACCAACTCCTTGATATTGGCAAGGTTCAGCTTTTTGTAGATGTTGCGCCGGTGTGTGTTTACCGTATGGGGGCTGAGAAACAGTTCGGTCGCAATCTCCGCAGAACTTTTTCCGGATACGGTCAGGCGGATCACTTCTTTCTCGCGCTCGGTCAGAAATAGTGACGTGGAATCCTGATTGCCATCTGACTGGAGGTACGGAAGGTTCTTGAAGTAGGTCTTGTTTCTCGCAATACAATCCATGGCTTCCAGAAGCTCCTTTTCACCAAAGTCCTTCAGCAGATATCCGTCAACCCCCATCTGCCGGACTTTTTGTATCAAAACGGGGTCGCGATGCATGGTAAGAACAAGAATTCCTGTTTCCGGATACCGGGAGGTGATATCCGGAAGAATGTCTATGCCGTTGCGATCCGGCAGGTTCAGATCCAGAAGAAGAATGTCGGGGGCCATATTCTCCAGCGCGTCCAGCAGGCTTGCCGCCGACTTGAAGGAAGTGACCGGTTGATACTTACGGGAATTGGACAGGATCCGAAGTACACCGTCTATGACAATTTGATGATCTTCACATATATAAACGGAACTGGCCATATAAATTTTTGATTTTCCGACTGTTCAAGAAACATACTCAGTGCGATTGTTTGATCCGTAAAGAACTAAAAATCAACCATGGGGAATGTGTTCTCCGCGGGAAAGTTAATGAAATGCACCATCAATAACAGCACTCCCGGCTGTCTCCGGGTGTTCGCGCCGCAAAATTGCGGTAAGTCAATGGGGGCGAAGACGAATTGTTGACGGGTGTTGTTCCACTGCTCAGAAGGTTTTACCTTTCCATCCATGTGTTGTCTGTTACTTTTAATGAAGTTAACCTTGGCATGGCAACCGGATCTTATCTTCAATCAGCACCTCATCACTTTATACCAGTACGACAATCAGCATTATGTCTTGTGTATTGCTATGAGTTAATCATTTTTTGATATGACAGACGCTGCTATAAAAAGAATGTTGCAAGCTTCACCGATTGGTTTTGCCAGTCACAAGATAGTCCTGGATGAATCAGGCAGGCCCGCTGACTATGTCTTCCTGGAGGTCAACAAGGCATTTGAAAATCTCACGGGTCTGAGCGCTTCCAGGATCACTGGCAAAAATGTAACGGAGGTAATCCCGGGAATAAAAGACAGCTCGTTCGACTGGATTGGTTTTTATGGGCGTATTGCACTGCAAGGTGGCGACGAATCCTTTGAACAGTATTCCGAGCCACTTGGCCGTTGGTACAGGGTTCAGGCCTATTCGGAAGAAAAAGGTCTCTTCAGTACGTTTTTTTTGGATATCTCCGGGATGAAAAACGACGGCAAAGAACAAGAAGAACAACATCGTTTCCAACAAATTGCCGCCGAAACATCTGCTTTGTTCTCCGGGATAAGTACTTCAGCTGAATTTGATATTGGAATAAACCGGACACTCGAAGCGCTCGGGCAATTTTTTGGTGCCGACCGGAGCTACCTCTTTATGTTCTCCGAAGACCTGGTTCTAATGAGCAACACCCATGAGTGGTGCAGTGATAATGTCGAATCAGCATCTGAGCGGATTCAGGATGTTCCGATAGACTCTCTGCCGTGGTGGAAGCAACAAATCATGGAAAAGAAACATGTCTTTATCCCGGATGTAGGGGAATTGCCGGAAGAAGCCGTAGCCGAAAAAATCGAATTTTCCGCACAAGGAATCCAGTCGCTTTTATCGCTGCCGTTATACAACGTGAAGGGCAAATTTTCAGGTTTCATCGGCTTTGATATGATTAAGGATACATACTTCTGGACACATGAGCAGATCGGTATGCTCAAGGTCATCGGGGGGATTATCGGTAACACCATTGAACGGCTGCGCACCGAAGAAAAAAGAAAAGAAAGCGAAGAAAAATTGCGCCAGGTAACGGATAACATCCAGGAAGTCTTTTGGCTGCGTTCTGCTGACAACAGTAAAATACTTTATATAAGCCCTTCCTATGAAAAAGTATGGGGACGAACCTGTGAAAGTATCTACGCGGATCCCTTGTCTTTCATGGACTCCGTTCATGAAGGTGACAAAGAAAAAGTTTTCAGGGAGTTTGAAAAATACGCTAAAACGGACGAGTTTGATTTGGAGTACCGCATTGTGACTCCGGGCGGTGAGACTCGCTGGGTCCACGCCCGCTCTTTTCCCGTACGTGATGAAAACGGTGCCATTATACGCCATACCGGTATAGCCGCAGATATTACCAAACGTATCCAGAAAGAAAAGGAGTTGGCAGAAGAAAAAAGGCAGACGGAAAACTTTTTTAACCAGTCGCTGCACGGCTTTTTTATTTGTATGCTGGATGAACCTGTCGAGTGGAATGAAGAAACGGACAAAGATGCCGTCCTGGAATACGTGCTCGACCACCAGCGCATGACGCGGGTAAACCAGGCCATGCTGGATCAGTACGGTGCTGCGGAAGAAGACTTTATAGGTATCACAGTCCGGGAGCTTTTCCGCCACGACCTGGACCATGCAAGGGAAATTTGGCGGGGGCTCTTTGACAAGGGAAGCTGGCATGTGGAGACCCGGGAACAGAAAATGGACGGAACCCCTATTATCATAGACGGGGATTATAAATGCCTCTATGACGACCACGGGCGCTTCATGGGTCACTTTGGTGTACAGGTGGATGTGACGGCCCAGAAAGAAGCTGAAAAAACCATTAGGGATAGCCAGGAACAAATCAGGCAAATTCTTGCCACCACACCGGCCGTCGTGTACACGTATTTCATAGACAGGATAGGAAGGCCCGATCTTCTCTTCGTCAATCGGAAAGTAAAAGAGGTGCTGGGTTATGAACCTGATCACTTCATTGGAAATATTGCTTTCTGGACCGAATGTGTCCACCCGGATGACCTTGAAAAGGTAATGTCGGGCGTATCATCCTTGCGTGAAAAAACGGCTCTTGAAATCGAATACCGCTTCAGAGATTCCCAAGGCAACTGGCGCTGGCTCATGGACAGGCACAGCGTTACCGAGAGAAAAGACAACGGTGTGCTTGTCACCGGAGCCTGGTATGATATTACTGAGCGCAAGAATATGGAAGCCGAAATGCAACATCAATCGGGATTGATCACCTCACTGCTCGATTCCATACCGGATATCATATACTACAAGGATAAAAATGGTGCATACCTTGGGTGCAACCCGCCATTTGCAGCGTTCGTGGGCAAGCCAAGGGAGGAGATCATCGGCAAGACAGAATACGACCTATTTGAACGGTCTGTCGCCGATTCCTTCCGCGAATACGACCAAAAGATGCTTGAAGATCTCAAACCAAGACACAGTGAGGAATGGATTACCTACCCTGATGGACGCCGAATTCTGATTGATACGCTGAGAACGCCTTACTGGGGTCCGAATGGACAATTGATGGGACTATTAGGCATCAGCCGCGACATAACAAGGCATAAAAAAACGGAAGAGCAACTGGTCATCGCCAAGGAACAGGCCGAAGCTGCCAGTAAAGCCAAGTCACTGTTCCTTGCCAATATGAGCCACGAGATACGCACTCCGCTCAATGGTGTCATCGGATACACAAATCTCCTGGAAAAAACACCATTGAACAGCGTTCAGAAGCTTTATACGGAAAATGTGAAGGTATCCGGCAAGACCCTGCTTGCCATCATCAATGATATCCTTGACTTGTCCAAAATTGAGGCCGATAAGCTTGATCTGGAAATCCGTGAAACCGATATCAGGGCGTTGCTGCATGAAGTCGCTGGCATTATGGAAGTCCAGGCCTCGAAAAAGAAGCTGGAACTGCTGGTGGATTTGCCATTGGATTTGCCTCCTTTGGTCTTGGTGGACCCTGTGCGGCTTCGGCAAATTGTTACCAATCTTCTGAGCAATGCTATCAAGTTTACGGAGCATGGCGAAGTTGAACTCAAACTTGTGTTTCAGGCCGGTAAAGAGGGCACAGGGAAATTCATTTTTTCGGTAAGGGATACCGGTATCGGTATCAGCGAAAGGCAAAAGGACAAACTTTTCCAGTCGTTCACACAGGCCGACAGTTCCACGACCCGCAAATATGGAGGCACCGGGCTTGGCCTGGCCATCAGCCGGCGGCTTGTTGAAAAAATGGGGGGGCAGATCCGGTTGGATAGTGTTGAGGGCGAAGGCAGCACTTTCTCTTTCTCATTGGAAGCCGCTTACCGGATGAATGAACAAACAACTCAGCAGAAGCCTGTATCGTCTGTTGTCAAAAAGGTGCTTGTTATTGATGATAATGCCTCCAACCGTAATATTCTGGAAGCCACTCTCACGCACTGGAAGGTGGATTGCCGGTCCTGCGAAAGTGGCAGGTCCGCTTTGAAGCTTATGGATTCGGAAGAGTTTGACTTGCTGATTGTCGATTATCACATGCCGGAGATGAATGGCCTTGAAACCGTACAGGCCATACGGGAAAAATATCAATCCGACAAGGATAATATGCCCATTACCCTGCTCTACAGTTCATCGGATGATCCGATCCTGAAAGAAAAATCTAATGAGCTGGGCATCCGTCATACTTTGATTAAGCCCGTTAATACGAACGAACTGCATGAATGCATCCGTAACATCCAGTTCCTGCAAAAGGAGGGCAAGATTGCGGTTGGGGAGCCCGGCAACGTTGAAGAGGGTACACATCATAAAACTCAGACAGATGCTGGTGAAGTGGCTGATCAAGACGTGCGGTCTCAGGATCAACCAACGGTTGATGCGCGTTTTCACCCGGCAGTACCCGACAGCGTAACTCCCGAAACCGATTCAGAAGGGGAAAACGTCCGGGACTCGCAAAAGCAACAGCCCGCTAAGGAAACGGCAACAATTCTGATTGTTGAAGATGTGCCTATGAACATGCATCTGGTGAAGGCGCTTATTGGTTCTCTGTATCCCGGACTCTCACTTTTGGAAGCTTGTAATGGACTGGAAGCGATTGAAATAGTAAAAAAGGAGAAAATTGACCTCGTGCTCATGGATATCCAGATGCCCGAAATGGACGGGCTGGAGGCCACTGAACTCATCAGGAAATGGGAGGGCGATCAAGACGCGGAAACACGGCTTCCTGTTATTGCCTTGACGGCGGGTGCGTTGAAAGAAGAGAAAGACAGGGCTCTGAAATGCGGGATGGATGACTTCCTCACAAAACCCATAGAACCCGAGAGCATACAGGCTGCGTTTGAGGAATACCTGACATCGGACAAGTTGGTTTCAAAGTAATTGGCGGTTTATATTACCGTACGTTTTCTTTTGTTTTGTTTTGTTCGCTGTGCTGCACTTGTCACTTGAACACAGAAATTTTTTTGGTCCCGGGTTACATCTATCATTCAGGTGATATTCAAAAAACGGGTAACAAGGATTATATAAAACATTGGTAATCATGAAGATAAATCGCGATGTTGAAGCTTATGAAAGCATTTCGAACCGAATGGATGGTTTCCTGTATCGTTGTCGTAACGACGAAGCTTTCACTATGCTCATTATGACCGGCCAGGTGGATAACATAACAGGCTACAAGGCGTCCGACATAATCGATAACAAACGCGTATCCTATGTGAACCTTATTCACCCGGAGGATACCGGACCGGTAGATGCTGCTATTGAGAAATCTGTAAGGTCCCGTGAAAACTGGAATGTTGACTACCGCCTGAAAACCTCTTCGGGAGACTATGTCTGGGTTAACGAAAGCGGAGGAGCCGTTTATGATGATAAGGGAGAGGCCGTTTACCTGGAAGGGGTGGTTCTGGATATACGGGAAAGGAAAAGACAGGAAGCCTTGCAAAAGGAACGCATGAAGCGGATTGAGACATCCACCAAAGCTGTTATTAATGAGAACAAGAACATTTTTACCATCCTCAAGACCTTGCGTCACCTCAGTTTCAATGCCTCGATTGAAGCCACTAAAGCGGGAGAGTTTGGCCGAAGTTTTTCAGTGGTTGCGGAGCAGGTGAAAGCATTGGCGGATGAAACGGAAAGATCGGCACAAAAGATATCAGACCTCATTGAGGAGCTTGAGTCCAACATGAA
>SKYY01000026.1 GCA_007127665.1 Balneolales bacterium
TATCTGATCCGGATAGATCCCCCTGATGTCGTAGGCCTTGAATGCGGAGACATCGCGATGAACGGTCATGATGCTATGAATTGGGTCCGAAGTGGTCGGCGTGGCGCAGGTCCTGCTTCATAAGCAGCTCCGGCACGGGGGCCAATATGGTATAAAGTGGCAGTGCAGCAACGCCCAGT
Source organism: Balneolales bacterium (assembly GCA_007127665.1). GTDB lineage: Bacteria > Bacteroidota > Rhodothermia > Balneolales > Natronogracilivirgulaceae > SKNL01. The sequence goes on from SKYY01000026.1 coordinate 180, forward strand.
GCGGCGGCATCGATGCCTGAGGATGCGATTTCAAGTTCCGGCCGGACTGATTTCCGCGGGATGCGGTGAGGCGGAAGCGCATTAAGAATACGCTTACGCATCCATTGAAGGATATTTTCGGGCAGGCGTCCCCCCAGGAAAATCACTTCCGGATCGATAAGGTATTCAACTGCGGCGATAAGCGGTACCAGTTGATTTGTCCCGGTTTTCAGCCACTCCATCAGAATGGGGTTGCTTTCGTCAAAGCGGCTGGCAAGATCTTTTTGGGATGATGCGGGATAGCCCGCACCGATCATCTTTTCCTTGAGCAGGAGCATATTGAAATAGCCGCCAAGGTGATCGTGCTCAAAGCGATTGCCATTATCTGCGCGCAGTGAGGAGGGAAAGTAACCAAGCTCGCCCGCGTTGCCGGTGTGACCGGAATAGAGTTGGCCGCGGATGACCAGCCCGCCGCCCAGACCGGCGCCGAAATAGAGAAAGAAAAAGGAGTTGATGTGCTTTCCTTTACCATACCAGTGTTCACCGATGGCAGCTGCAGAGGCGTTGTTCTCCGTGATGATAGGGAGTCCGAGCCGGTCTTTGAGATATCGCAGCACAGGGGTATTGTCCCAGCCCGGTAGCGCATCGGGATTGAACAAATCGTCGCTCTGCATTTTGTCTTTGGTCGGATCCATGGGTCCGGGCAGTCCCACGCCAACGCCCCAGATTTTCTTTTTACTGATTTTCTGGTCTTCGATAATCCCCGTAACGGTGCTGCTCATCAGGGACAGGGCTTCTTCCGGTGAAGGGAAATCCAGGTCACGGCTCATCTCGTAGCAGATTTTCCCGTTCAGGTTGAGCATGACGGCTGTCAGGTGATCCTTGTCGAAGTCAATGCCGATGGAGTAGGCGGCGTCTTCATTGATCTTGAGCTTGACGGCGGGGGCCCCCCTCCCGGAAATTTGCCTGGAATGTTCGAGAATAAGCCCGCTTTTTTCCAGTTTCTTTGTGATATTGGTTACTGTCTGGACGGTAAGATGGGTTTGACGGGAGATATCCATCCGTGTTACCGGACCGTGCAGCCGGATAATCTCCAGGACAATCCGGTTATTGTAGGAGTTGGCGTACTGTAAGTTGGTTCCGAATAGCATGGTGGATGATCTGAAATCCGGTTTAGACAGCATAGCTGCCATGAAATAAAAAATCTCCAGCAAGATACGGCAAACAGGGCTTGGAAACAGCTGGCAATTCTCCCGTAAAATAAAAAAAGAAGCGTATCTTTCCATTCACAGACTCAGAAATACTTCTCCGAGTTTGATCCGGATCCGATGCGCCCTGACGGGCGCACAAAAAAAAACGCGAGCCGGCTCTCAACCGACTCGCGTACATTACAGGGACATGTAATTGTTATGATCTATGTAATCAAAGAGTTACCTTCAAAAATCACAGAGCTTGAATGCTGCTGCAATCAAACTCATGCAAATGTATAGAGTTGAATCCTAAATTTCAAATTAATTTTTAAAAATATTTGAAATAATATACCACAAACGTCCCACAGCGGTTGCCATGAATCCTTCATCTAATTGCGCTGCATTATTTTAGCATATTCTTTACTAAAACATTAAAAAATTCATACAATTTGGGTTTCTTAAGTGTACGTTCATCTTTTTCGCTCAGCAAAGAAACGATCCGCCCTTGATCGAGGCGTTACAGAAGTAAGGATGACAGCCCTTTCACGGGCTGCCACACGAGAGTTCATCAAGAAACATGCTATCCCTTATGACATGTTGTCCATAAGAGCACGATTCCCGCATTTTCTTTCAAAAAAAGAATCGCCATTTTGTGCTAATTACCATTCTGAGAACAAATCCCTTCCCCCGATTAGTCCTGCAACAGCAAAATTCAAACTTTACGCCTATGGATTTCCATAGCGCAGATTTCCATAGTGCAGATTTGCATAGTGTAGATTTGCATAGTGTAGATTCCCATAGTGTAGATTTCCATAGCGGAACGGGCATTAACCAATTTTTCATGAATCGTTGCTATACTGATTGATGTGCTGCAACCGGTTCCTCCCGCATGCGGCCCGGGCGGCAGCAGTCACCTGAACCACAAAACAGGCAGCCATGCAAACCCTCGTCCAGTTTACCGAACACTACTGCAAGAAATACGCCGATAATCCCTACATGTGGGAAAAACCGCGCAGCCGGGCAAAAGGCCATGCCGGCGAAATGAAATATGGAAACGGCAGGGGAAATGCGATCGTGGAAGGAAAAAGCACCGAAGAAGGAGCTGCATCCAAAACAGGAAAGACAAAAGTAAACGTCACCGCATCCTACCAGCCGACAACCTACCGGCAGACCCTGGAACAGGTCCGCGAATTCGGGGCCGGACTGATGGCGCTGGGTGTGGAGCCGGGAGAGCGGGTGGCGCTGCTCTCGGAGGGACGCAATGACTGGGTGGTCAGCGAACTGGCCATTTTGTTTAACGGAGCGATCAACGTGCCGCTTTCGGTCAAACTTTCTCCCGTCGAACTGCAGTTCCGCCTCTTCCATTCCGACGCCTCGGTGCTGATCATCTCGCAGGGACAGTTGCCGAAGATCTCCGACATCCGCGCCAACCTGCCGGACCTCAAACAGATCATCCTGCTGGATCCGCAGGAGCACTATGCCGAGGACGAGATCAGCAAGAACAAGGTAGTCCGGATGGGACGCCAGCTGCTGGAAAAGCGTCGCGCCGATTTTGAGCGCAGGAAGGATGGGGTCGGTCCGCATGACCCCGCCAATATCTCCTATACCTCCGGCACTACCGCCGATCCCAAAGGGATCATTCTCACCCACCGCAACTACACGGCCAACGTGGAGCAGGCGCTCACGCTCATGGACATCCCTCCCACCTACCGCACGCTGCTGATCCTGCCGCTGGACCACTCATTCGCGCATACGGCAGGCATCTACTCGTTCATGGCCAAGGGTGCCAGTATCGGCATGGTGGAGGCGGGACGCACAACCATGGAGACCCTGCGCAACATTCCGAACAACATCAGGGAACTCAAACCCAATCTGCTGCTCAGCGTACCGGCCCTGGCCAAAAACTTCCGGAAGAACATCGAGGCGGGTATCCGCGCCAAAGGGCCGTTCGTGCAGCGGCTGTTCGAGAACGCTCTGAAAACCGCCTACAAGTACAATCGCGAGGGCTACAACAAGAACACTTGGGACCTGATCAGCCGCAGCAAGCTCTTCCTGTACGACAGAATCCTCTTCAGCAAGGTTCGTGAAAATTTCGGTGGCGAGCTGAAGTTCTTCATCGGCGGCGGCGCGCTTCTGGACATCGAGCTGCAGCGCTTTTTCTATGCGCTGGGCATGCCCATGATGCAGGGATACGGGCTGTCGGAGGCCACACCGATCATCTCGTCCAATTCACTGGACAAGCACAAATTGGGGTCGTCCGGACATCTGGTCAACCCGTTGAAACTGAAGATTGTGGATACCGAGCACAGGGAACTGCCCGCAGGTGAGAAAGGCGAGATCATCATAAAGGGAGAAAACGTGATGAAGGGCTACTGGAAGAATCCCGAAGCCACGCGGGATACGATCCGCGACGGATGGCTGTATACCGGCGACATGGGCTACATGGATGAGGACGGTTTTCTGTACGTCCTGGGCCGGTACAAGAGCCTGCTGATCGGCCACGACGGTGAAAAATACAGCCCGGAGGCCATTGAGGAGACACTCTCGGAAAAATCACGCTTCATCGAGCAGCTGATGCTCCACAACAACCAGGATCCTTATACGATCGCACTGCTGTTTCCCAACAAAGAGGCCCTGAAGCGCCGGTTGGCGGAGCGCTCGGGCGGAAAAGCCGGGATGCAATCCGCCCGCGACAAGAAAAAATCACATAAAACAGCACAAAAAGAAACAGCACAAAAAGCAGGAGAAAACAGGCCGGACCAGGCAGATCAGCCGCCGGATGATGGCAACAGGCAATCGGAAGAAATGATCGATCAGGCGCTCGATATCATACGTTCTGAAATCGACCAGTATCGCGAAGGCGGTAAATTCGCTGATCACTTCCCCGACCGCTGGCTTCCCACTGCGATCGGCATCCTCCCGGAGGGGTTCACCGAGGAAAACAAAATGATGAACAGCACCATGAAGATCGTCCGTGGCCGAATCACCGACAACTATGAAGAACTGATCGAGTATCTGTATCTGCCGGAAGCACGCAACATCCGGCATGCCCGGAACCGGAAAGCGATGGAAAAACTATTGGGAGCATAGCCCGGGTGGATGCGTTTTGTGCCGGTAACCGGTGACACCGACAAAAAAAATGACGGTTTGGATTTTCCCGGAATGGATGCGGTTTTTCCCGGAATGGATGCGGTTTTTCCCGGTTTCCTGAATGTCCCTGTTTTGCTACATTGGTGGATAACAAAACTCATCACACCACCGCTGTGACCTATGAATCCGACGCAGAGATATCTCCACACTCAGAAACATCCCTATCCTCTGAAAGCTGTATATCCTCAAAAAGCTCCATATCCTCGGAAATATCTCCAGCATCCGATACATCCCCACACGCAGAATCATCTCCATCCCGGCTTTTCATGCCATGACTCGCTATCAACACCCTGGAAAATATTCAGGATAGTTGCCCTCGTGGCGTTGATCCTTTTGTCCACGGATTCACTCTCATCCGCGAACAACACGGTGCATGGAGGTCAGGAGCCGGTCCTGGTCGGGGTCCGGGTGGTGCCCCCTTTTGTGATTGAAGAGCCAGAAGGAGTCTACAGCGGCCTGACGATCGCATTATGGGAGCATATCGCATCGGAAATGGGCCTGGATTTCGAGTATCGCCAGCTGGATATCGCAGGGTTGCTTGCCGGCGTATCCCGAACGGCGACCGGGACGGCTGAACCGGGCCTTCCCGATGATCCCGCTGAACCGGCTGAGCCGGGTCTTCCCGATGGTCCCGCTGAACCGGCTGAACCGGACCTTCCCGATGATCCCAGGGATCCCGCTGAACCGGCTGAACCGGACCTTCCCGATGATCCCGGGGATCCCGTTGAACCGGCTGAACCGGGCCTTCCCGACGATCACGCTGATACGGATGATGCGAACGACCCGGTGGCCCCCGCCCTTTTCGCGGCCGCATCCGCCCTGACCATAACAGCCGAGCGTGAAGAAATCGTCGATTTCACCCACCCCTTTTTTGTGACCGGTCTCGGCATTGCCGTCCCGCACAAACCTGCCGGTTTCTGGCAGGCGTTGCTGGCTTTTATCTCCCCGGAGTTTCTTTGGATCGTTGCTCTCCTCGCATTGCTGCTTCTTTTCTGGGGTGTGCTGGTCTGGTATTTCGAGCGGACGCGCAACCCTGATGATTTCGGAGGAACTCCGGCCGAGGGCATAGGCAGCGGGTTCTGGTGGGCGGCGGTGACCATGACCACCGTCGGTTACGGCGACAAAGCGCCGAAGACCTTTGCCGGCAGGCTGATCGGTTTTGTGTGGATGTTCGCCGGGATTATCCTCATTTCGTTCTTCACGGCATCCATCGCATCCAGCCTCACCGTGTCCCAACTCGACAGTCGGGTTTCCGGTCCGCAGGATCTCCCTTTTGTGCGCGTCGGCGTGCTGGAACACTCCGCCACCATCGATTATCTGGAGGAAAACCGGATCCGCTATCGCACCTACCCCTCCATAGGCGCCGGACTGCAGGCCGTATCAGACGATCAGATCGATGCCTTTGTCCATGACGCACCCATTATCCGCTACTACAGCGTCCGCGATTTCCGTAACCAGGTGCGCGTGTTGCCGGGCACGTTCAACGACCAGTACTACGGCATTGCATTGCAGCTTGACAGTCCCTGGCGCAATGAAATGAACCGCATCCTGCTGGATTTCATTGCCAGCGATGAATGGGAGGAGCTGAACCGGCGCTACCTCGGAAACTTGTGAGGGGATACCGTGCCTTCTGCCGGGAAATGATATCCTTTCAGGGCCTTCATCGTGAGAAACCGCCGAAAAAAGAGTGCTGATCGATCAAGCTCCCGTGCTCTTCGTACATCCTCAGGTGAATCTGGTCGCCGTCAATTTCGCCCATGATGAAGTGCCGCAGCGAGTCAGCTTCAGCCAGATACCAGTGACGGCTGCCGTCATCGAAGGTGCGGATCTGCCGCGTCCGCACACCCCACGCGCCGTCACCGATGTAGTGGATCCCGGTCTCGTCGATCCGGCCATTGCGGATGGGATGGGTACGCTTGTACGTGTGCTCGTGGTTTTCAAAGGCCAGCCGCACCCCGTACTTTTCAAAAAGCGGAACCCAGTTTTTACGGATTTTTGAGGCCAGGATGGTTTCAGAATCCCGGAACGAAGGCCAGGCCGCCACATGGTAGACCGGAATCACATGTCGCACCCTGCCACGCGTATAGAGCTCGCGCCGCAGCCAGTCCGTCTGTTCGCCATCGATAAACGTGGCATGGCCCGTATCCAGCAGAAACAGGCTCAGGTAATCACCGAAATCAAGCACACCGTAGGCATCAGGACCGGGAAAGGGGATAAACGTGCTGAAATAGGGCGCCACGCGCCGGACAAAATCAGGATGCTCGTATTCGGCCGGGGTGTAATTGTAAATGTACCCCTGCCTGACTTCGTGATTGCCGATGGCGGCGATATGCGGGATCACGCGGTTGTCCGAAGTGATCATCTCCTCGCTCCAGACCTGGAAGTAATCGTACCAGCGGCCTAATTTTCGTACCTCGCCATCGGCATAGGCCAGATCGCCTCCGACCAAGGCAAAATCGAGCTCATCAGCGCCTTCCGTGCGCATGACGCTGGCCGCGGTCCTGGCCATCCACGAGGCGTGATGCATCATGTCGCCGCCTGCCACAAAGCGAATGGGACGCGTCAGCTGTGCAGGCATGGTGCGAAACTGGTAGACCGGCGGCTGCATGTTGAAGCGGAATTCGTACCGCTGGTCGGCAAGCAGCCCGGTCAGCTCGGTGCGCCGAAACCCGAAATCGGTGCCGGGCACCAGAACGAAATCACCTGCAGTCCGGATCCACTCCTCCTCGCCCAGTTTCCGGTATTCCAGAACGGCATGCGTATTTGCACCCGGCGCCATTTCACCGCCATTTTCCGTCCTGTCCCCATCCCGCATCCGGCGGTATTCCATTTCAGGATGCGTACCGGGACCCGGATACCAGTCTATGGTCATGGTGGATGTGGGATCGCGCTGCCACGACAGCAGGAATGACTCGGGGGCGTCGGGATCAGAATGCGCAATTTGGCCGGGCTCTTCCAA
>SKYY01000161.1 GCA_007127665.1 Balneolales bacterium
TAATGTGTTACCTGTGTGTTGTGGGTTATCTTTTTGATTTCGCGATTCTTGGAATTTACCAATGGGCTCGCTTAAACGCCTTTTATAATAAAAATAGATTCCAGTTAAATCAACATGAACAACGACCTTACATCGCCATGCCTCCATCTACGTTCAAAACGGCACCGGTGAGGTAGGAAGCGGCGTCAGAGGCAAGGAAAGCCACGGCTTGAGCTACCTCTTCCGGTTCCCCCGCCCTTTTAAGCGGAATTTGTGCTTCAATGCTTTTCAGAATACCCTCATCAAGATTTGCTGTCATTTCCGTGGATATGTACCCCGGTGCAATGACATTCACGCGGATGTTTCTGGAGGCCACCTCCCTGGCAAGTGATTTTGAAAACCCGATGATCCCTGCCTTGGACGCCGAATAGTTGGTCTGTCCTGCATTGCCGGTTATACCGACGACCGAGCTGATGTTAATGATAGATCCGGACCGGTTCTTCATCATGGGACGAATCGCCGCTTTTGAGTAGTTGAAGACGCTTTTCAGATTGGTGTGAATCACGTCATCCCACTGCTCCTCCGTCATCCTCATAATCAGGGTGTCACGGGTTATACCGGCATTGTTCACCAGTATATCCAGTCCGCCGAATTCATCCTGGGCAATGGCAATCACCTTTACCGCCTCATTGAGATCCACCGCATCCGCCTGAACGGCTTTTGCTTTCCGGCCCGTTTCTTCGATCTGCCGGACTACTTCTTCTGCAGCCTCTGCCGAACGGGCATAAGTGATAAGTACGTCAGCTCCGGCTTCTGCAAGCTGAAGCGCAATGGCTTTGCCTATGCCCCGGCTGCCGCCGGTCACAAGTGCTGTTTTACCGTTCAGGGCAAAATTTTCCAAATTCATTGTTTCTGTGTTTATCTGCTGCGTTTTTATTGAAATCCGGAAATCCCGACACCTTTCAATGTTCGTTTTACCAACCCCTGAAGCACATTGCCGGAACCCACTTCCACAAAATGTTTTGCACCATCCTGATGCATGGCGGAAAGCGTCTGTGACCAGAGAACCGGTTTCAGCAGTTGCTGTTTCAGGTTTTCCCTGATCACATCCGGTTCATGCGAAACCGTTCCCGTTGCATTTGAGTAGACACCGGCAGCGGGCTCCTGAAACGCAAGACGATCCAGGATAGTGTTTAGTTCGTCACGAGCCGATGCCATCAGTGGGGAGTGAAATGCACCGCTGACAGGCAATTTTTTTACGATTTTGGCACCGGCCTCCCTGAGCTTTTCCATGGCTTCATCCACTGCCGGAATATGACCGGAAATGACAAGCTGCCCTTTGGTATTGTAATTTGCAGGAATGACAACGCGGTCGGGCTCCGTACAGAGTCCGGCACAGATCTTTTCCACCACTTCATCATCAAGGCCGATGATTGCGGCCATCGCACCGGGTTGTGATTCCCCTGCCTCCTGCATCAGCTCACCCCGGCGCTTGACAGCCCTGAGGGCATCTTCAAACTGAAGCACCCCCGATGCCGCCAGTGCCGTGTATTCACCAAGGCTGTGTCCCGCAACCATATCCGGGCGATGGCCCAGAGTCTCTAACAGGGAAAAAGCGTGGACAAAGAGTGCGGGCTGCGTATGCTTTGTCTGAGTGAGCAGCTGCTCCGGACCCTCGAACATGATATCCGAAAGCCGGTAGCCAAGAATGTCATTCGCCTCTTCGCAACGCTTTCGAAACTCACTGTTGAAGCGGTAATGATCCAGCCCCATTCCGGTTTTTTGTGATCCCTGTCCGGGAAAAAGGTATGCTTTTTTCATGGGAACAAATGGTTACAAGGCCCACTTGAGATAAATGGCACCCCATGTATATCCGCCTCCGAACGCCGAGAGGACAAGTTTGTCACCTTTGTTCAGGCGATCTTTCCAGTCATAAAGACAAAGCGGGATTGTTGCGGCCGTGGTATTGCCGTATTTGTCGATATTGATCATCACTTTTGAAGGATCCAGTTCCATTCTGCGGGCCGTGGCATCAATAATCCTCAGGTTGGCCTGATGAGGAACAAGCCAGTCCACATCATCGCCGGACAACCGGTTTTTTTTCATGATCTCAACGGATACGTCGGCCATACCCTCAGTGGCTCTTTTAAACACAGGGCGACCTTCCTGGTAAATATAATGCATTTTTTTATCTACCGTATCATGACTTGCAGGGTTGCGGCTACCTCCGCCAAACTGAACGAGCGTGTTGGACATGTCCCCGTCCGAATACATGATGCTGTCGATAATGGCATTTTCGTCGTCAGCCGGTTCCAGCAGTACACCTGCGGCGCCGTCCCCAAAAAGGATGCAAGTCGCACGATCGGTATAGTCCACTATGGCGCTCATCTTGTCGGATCCGATGACCATCACCCTCTTGTATTGTCCTGAAGTGATCATGTTGGATCCGATCTCAAGGGCATACAAAAAGCCGGAACAGGCAGCGGAGAGATCAAAGCAGAATGCATTTTTAGCGCCAATCATGCTTTGAGCGATACAAGCCGTGGCTGGAAACATGTAATCTGGTGTAACCGTGGCAACGATGATTACGTCGATTTCGGAAGCGTCCATGTTGCGTTGCTGCAAAATTTCGCGAGCCGCTTCAGCCGCCATGAAGCCTGAGGCCTTGTCAGGATCCTTGAGAATCCTGCGTTCCGTGATGCCGGTTCTGGTCCGGATCCACTCGTCGCTGGTGTCGACCATTTTCTCAAGCTCCTGATTGGTCAGGACGTAATCAGGCAAATAATGCCCCACAGCAGAGATCTTTGCTTTAATTTCAGAACTCATTCCTCAGAAAAGTTATACAGTCCATATGTTAGCATCTGCAAACCGCACCAGAGGCGGACGGCGCAACCCCATTATTCACGCAACAGATGCAATGATTTTTTTATTGATATCCGATTCGGCCATTCTGACCGCATTGAGGATCATGTTTTTGATGGCTTCTGGAGAACTGCCTCCGTGACCCACCATGCTGATGCCGTTCACACCAAGGAACGGAACACCGCCAACCCGCTGGTAATCAAACGGCATGAAGGCCTCCTGAAGCAGGGATGTAACCAGGGCAACCTGTTCTTTGTCCAGCTGACGCTTTTTTATCACACCCATGAGCAGCATTTTGAATGCGTCAGGAACCGACTCTCCGAACTTGAGAAGAATATTTCCGGTAATGCCATCACAGACAAACACATCGGCCTGTCCCGCGAGGATGTCCCGGCCCTCAATGTTGCCAACAAAATTGGGAAGCGCCTGCAGAAGCTGATACGCTTTTTTCAGCGTCTCAGACCCTTTTTCTTTCTCTTCCCCCACATTCAGCAATCCGATTCTGGGAGTGTCTATACCCATCATGTCCCGCGCATAGATGTTGCCCATGACCCCAAACTGGAAAAGCATTTCCGGCTTGACTTCCAGATTGGCACCGGCATCGATCATCAGCCCCAGGCCCTTGACCGTAGGATAAAAGGTGGCAATGGTCGGACGTATGACACCGTCGAGCCTCCCGAGGATGAAAGCGGAAGCTGCCATCAGCGCCCCGGTATTGCCCGCACTCACAAAACCATCCACCATACCCTTCTGATGCATGCCCAGGCCCACGACTATGGAAGAGTTCGGCTTATTGCGCACTGCCTGGGCCGGAGACTCGTCCATACCAATGATTTCAGGAGCATCCTGAACCAGGATACGATCCTGAGGACAGTCATGCTTTTCCAGCTCATTTTTGATTTCTTGCTCAGGTCCGGTCAGAATAACAACAAGTTGATCATTTTCTCTGACAGCCAGTACGGCACCGTTTACCGGGTTATGCGGGAAATGGTCACCGCCAAAGGCATCAACGGCAATTTTTATCATATGGGCTTTTGTGAGTTTGGATTTTTTTTCTGTGGGATACCGGTTTGGTCTCAGACCTCACTGGCAGCCTTGACTACCTGACGCCCCCTGTAATAACCACACTCAAAGCAGGCGCGATGACGCTGATGCACTGTGCCACAGTTGGGGCATTCAGTCAAGGTGGGATCCTCCAGTTTGTAATTGGCGCGCCTTTTATCCCGTCTGGCCTTGGACGTTTTTCTTTTTGGATGTGCCATATTCCGTTATTTAATTCTTTTCAATTCTTTGTTTCAGTTCCTTAAGGGCATCCCATCTGGGATCATGCCCCGATTTTTTTTCTTTGTCACCAAAAATGGCTTCAAATTCAGTGATTTCCCCATCCTTGATGTATCTCGGATGAAGTTTTTTCACCGGTATGCTGAGCAGTGCGGTATCCCGCAATTCCCGGGTGATATCGATGACATTTTGTGATGGATTCAGTTTGCGGAGCGTTCCGGAAAGCTCTTCACGTTCATCCTCGACATCATGCTGGAAAACTACTTCATAGGTACTTTCCAGCACGGTTTCGTACCGATCGAGCGAGCGATCGCAGATCAAACTTGCCAAAGAACTGAGCTGACACTGAATCCGGAGATTGTCGTCCTGCTTGTTAAACCTGAGCCGTATCCTGACCCGGCTTATTCCCGAGCCTTCGACACCAAGTTCATCTGCCTCTACTTCAAGCAGGTCATCTGACAACCCCTTGGGTATCTCGTTGTATCGGAAGGAAACCATGTTGGTCTGTGTACTTATAACAAAGCTGAATAAATTAGCAAATTATCCACTCATAAACAATGCTAGGAAAACAATCCAAATCTCCTTTGCTCAATGATTTCGATTATCTTCCCCAAATCCTCATTGTTGTTCACGAAATCAAGGTGGTCTGTGTCAATGATCAGTTTCTCATGAGGATAACGCTTGATCCAGTCTTCATAAAGCAGGTTGAGCCGTTCCAGGTATTCAATCCTGATGGTGCTTTCATAGTCCCGGCCACGCTGCTGAATCTGTCTGACCAATGTTGGCACATCGGCACGCAGATAGATCAGAAGGTCCGGAGGGGTCAGAAAGGAAACCATCTCCCGAAACAGGTTGCTGTAATTCTCAAAATCACGATTGCTCATCAGTCCCATCTCATAGAGGTTCTTCGCAAAGATCTCAACGTCCTCGTAAATGGTGCGGTCCTGAATGAAGCTCAGTCGGGTATTTACCATCTCCTTCTGGCTGCGGAACCTGCTGGATAAAAAATAGACCTGCAGATTGAAGCTCCAGCGTCTCATATCTTCATAAAAGTCGGTCAGGTAAGGATTGTCATCCACCGATTCGTAGTAGGCACGCCATTTGTAGTGTTTAGCCAGCAAAGTGGTAAGGGAAGATTTCCCGGCCCCGATATTGCCGGCGACGGCATAATAATGGAAGTCTGATCTCTTTTTCTCCGCCATGATCCTCAGTCTCCCTTGCCAAGCAGCCGATACATGGCTTTTTTGTATGCTTCCACTCCAGGCTGATCAAAGGGATTCTCACCCAGGGAATAGACAAAAATGGCCGTAGCAAGCTCAAAGTAGTAAATGGCATGACCAACACACTCGGTGTTCTGCTCTTCGATTCCGGCAATGAAGACCGGTACACCACCCTCTCCGTGCGCCTGGACTGTCCCCTGAAATGCTTTATCATTAACCTCTTCCATGGTTTTGCCGGACAGGTAGTTCAATCCGTCATAATCCCTTGATTCTGCAGACAGCGTGAGGGATGGCTCAGGTTTTTGAATATGCAGAAATGTCTCCACAACGTTGCGCCTTCCATCCTGGACCATCTGTCCCAGACTGTGCAGATCGGTCGAATAACGGGCTACGGCGGGAAACAGCCCCTGTCCGTTTTTGCCTTCGCTTTCACCGTACAGCTGTTGCAGCCATCCGCCCATGGAAACAAGCGCAGGTTCAAAGGAAGCAATCAGGTCAATGGCGTACCCTTTTCTGTAAAGAGCAAAACGAGTGGTTACATAATCGAGCAAGTTGCCACGGTCTTCTTCCAGCTTCCGGTAGCATGCCACCGCACCATAAAAAAGGCTTTTCACATCAATGCCGGCAGCAGCTATGGGCAGCAGTCCGACCGGAGTCAGCACAGAAAATCTTCCGCCTATATCATCAGGGAGGATGAATTTGCGGTATCCATGAGCCCGGATGATCTTGTTCAACGCCCCGCCATCTTTGCTGGTGGTGCAAAAAATACGTGATACCGCATCTTCGCCATAGCGATCATGCATCCACTTTCTGAGTATGCGAAAGGCAATGGCGGTTTCCATGGTGGTCCCGGACTTGGAAATCACATTGAGGTAAACCTGTTTGGTTGAACCATCGGCTTTCGGCTTGTCAAGGTAATCAATCAACCTCTCCAGATACCTGCCGGATATGTGATGTCCGGCATAGATGATTTCCGGACCACGGTTCGGGAACTCAGGAGTAAGGGCCTCAATGACCGCACGCGCACCGAGATAGGACCCGCCAATCCCGCAAATTATAAAAACATCCGCGGTTTTATGGATTTCCGTACCGATGGACTCCATGTTTTCCAGTAGCGCGTCATTTGGCTCCCTGAGAATATCCTGCCAGCCAAGCCACTCGGTTCCTTTTCCCGTGCGCTTGTCAAGCTGCTCTGATGAATCTTTTACAACCCCGGCGGCAAGATTGTGCTCTTCGTCCGACAGGAATTTGCGGGCAAGTTTAGTTTCAATAGTGATCATATTCAGATTTGTTACCGTATTACTTTTGCAAGTTCAAGAAGCTCGAAATTTATGCTTTTTTTCTCTGACCAGGTTTTATGCATGGGGGTAAGGGTGTTTTTATGGCTGACAACACCGGCCATGACGCTTGTATGGCCGTTCATGAGGGCATCCACGGCAGCCGCCCCAAGCCTGCTGGCAAGTACCCGGTCATGCGAGGTGGGCGAACCACCGCGCTGCAGATGTCCGAGTACACTGACACGCATATCGTATTTTCCGAAGTCTTCTTTCAGTTCTTCCGCCAGGTTCAGAGCGCCCCCTGTCTGATCACCTTCTGCGACCACAACCAGGCTGCTTCTTCGCTGAACCTTGAACACTTCTTTCAAAGAATCCCGGATGTAATCCAGCTTTTTCACAGCTTCAGGCAGCAAAATAAGTTCGGCGCCTGTAGCAATGCCTGTTTCCAGGGCAATGAATCCGGCTTCGCGTCCCATCACCTCCACAAGGAAAAGACGCTCGTGGGCGTCGGCCGTATCCCGTATCTTGTCAATGGCCTCCATGGCTGTGTTCAGGGCCGTATCATATCCGATGGTTTCATCCGTTCCATAAAGATCATTATCAATGGTACCGGGCACTCCCACCACCGGTATCCCGTATTCCTCGTAAAGTATGGTTGCACCTCGAAAGGTACCATCACCACCAATGGCAACAATAGCATCAATGTCATGCTTTTTGAGGTTTTCAACGGCTTTTTTCCGCCCTTCCTCAGTGCGGAACTCCTCGGAGCGGGCAGATTTGAGAATGGTTCCACCCCGCTGGAGAATATTGGAGACACTGTGATGATGCATTTCGATGAAATCATCATCAATCATGCCCTGATAACCAAAACGAACGCCCATGACACTTAAACCGTTGTTTGTGGCCGTCCGGACTGATGATCGTATAGCCGCATTCATACCCGGGGAGTCGCCCCCGCTGGTAAAAACCGCTATTCGTTTGATTTTCTTCACTGTCTTTTTCTCAAGATTTGTGGTTTAAAAACTGCTAAATTGGCTGATACCTTTGCAGCCAGATAGTATTTGACCGAATGAACATACAACAACCCGGACGAAAGATACCAAATAATAATCTCAAAATATTCCCGACTTTTGAATGACCAACGCAGCAACGGAGGACATCATCACTAATAAAACAGCACCCATAAGATCACTGGACGACATCCAGAAGCCAATCGCTTCCGAACTGGAAACCTTCAAGGTCCATTTCAGAAAGTACCTGGATACCGATGTCTTTCTGCTGAACCAGATAATCCGCTACCTCATGCGCATGAAGGGCAAGCAGATGCGACCCATACTCGTGCTGCTATCCGCCAAAATCTGCGGCGGGATCAGTGATCGCTCCTATGTAGCCGCGACCATGATTGAGCTGCTGCATACCGCCACGCTGATTCATGATGATGTAGTCGATGAGGCGGACCAGCGCCGCGGTTTTCTGAGTGTAAACAAAGTATGGAAAAACAAGGCCAGCGTGCTCTTCGGCGATTTTCTGCTGGCCAAGGGCTTGCTGGTGGCCGTGGACTCGGATGAATTCGAACTGCTGAAAGTACTCTCCACTGCCGTGAAACGGATGAGCGAGGGAGAGCTTCGCCAGCTCAAGGCTTCCAAACTCCAGAACATGACGGAAGACAAATACTACCAGATCATAACGGAAAAAACAGCCAGCCTGCTGGTAGCCTGCTGTGAATGCGGAGCTATCAGCGCATCAGCGGATGAGTCCGTCAGGGAACGCATACGCGGAATCGGGCACCATATTGGCATCGCATTCCAGATTCGCGATGACCTGCTGGACTACAGCCAGCGCAAGACAGGCAAGACCTCAGGCAACGATATCCTGGAAAGGAAGATCACATTGCCTTTCATAGCCGCACTTGCAAACGCATCACTCATTGAACAGAGGAAAATGCGCTGGATGTACCGTAAAAAGGGAAAAAACAGCCAACAAGTTGGCTATATCCGGAATTTTGTTTTTGAAAAAGGCGGAATTGAATATGCCACCCGAAAAATGGAAGAGCATGCAGGAAAGGCGCTCATCCTTTTGAACGAGTTTCCGGAGTCTGAAATACGTGACGTCTTTTCCGAGTTCATACGCTTTGTCATCTACAGAAAAAAATAGCACACCTGTTCTGCCCGCCAGATCCATTCTGTTTCTGTCAGATGTCCACCTTGGCGCCTGGCCCGATGAAAAAAACCGGGATATGGAGAATCACCTTATCCTGCTCATCGACTACTGTGAACAGCATGAACTGGAAATTGTTATCCTCGGTGATTTTTTTGACTTCTGGATGGAATATCCGGGTAACACTGTGCCTCCGCTAGGACAAAAAGTGCTGAGGAGGTTCCACGATTTTCACAAGCAGACGAATAGTCATACCCTGTATGTCACAGGTAATCATGATAACTGGACAAACGGCTATCTGCGCAACCTGGGTTTTGATCTGGAGCATGAATACCGGATTGTCGAGGAATCCACCGTATCCATGATGGTTCTCCATGGCGATGGACTGAAAGATCCGGAGATGCAGCTGCCGCGTCCGGCAATGCATCGTTTTCTCAGAAATTCGTATTTTATTAGGATGTATCAAAAAATCCTGCCGCCCCGATTCGGCTGGATGGGGATGCAGCTTTTTTCCCGGTCCAGCAGAAAATCAGGCAAAAGGAACAGGAACTCTGACAGGCGCGCGATTCTGGATACATGGGCCAGAAACCGCGTTATGTCCGATGACCGTGTCCAGGCCATCGTTTACGGGCATCACCATAAGCCGGTGCTTTGGAAACAAAACGGTCTGACCTGCATGAACTGTGGATGTTTCGGTACAGATTATTCACTTGGCCTGTATGCAAACAGTACATTTGAACTCGTTACATGGGATGTAGACAGCAAAACACTCGTCACTCACGGCATCAACGCGGACACATAGGCAATGAAAAGCAAGGATTTTGAAGATAAAAACATTGACATGGATCGTTATTTGAACGATCCGGAATACAGGCGGGAAATTGCCCGCAAAAGACGAGAATCCGCCATGGGCTCCCGTGACGACGCAAAGCACACTGGTAAAAAGTCAAGCAAACGAAAACGGACCATGTATTCCTCCCGTGACTCACACACAGGCATCGGTTGGAGGCACATTTTTGCCGGTTTTGGCGGTGTGGTCATAGCCGGTTTCATCGTTGGCCTGTTCGCCTTTTTTTACCTGGCACAGGGGCTGCCGTCGATAGAGGAGCTGGAGAATCCACAAACGGATATCGCCAGTTTTGTTGTGAGCCGTGACGGCCAGGTTCTGGACAAGTATTTCACGGAAAACCGTACCTATATTCGCTATCAGGACATATCCCAAAACGTAATTGACGCATTGATAGCCACTGAAGACCATCGTTTTTATTCGCACTGGGGCGTCGACATGTACCGTACACTGGCCATCCCCTACCATCTGTTACGCGGCAATCCTCAAGGGGGATCAACAATTTCTCAACAGCTCGCGCGAAACCTGTACCGCTCCATCGGGCGTGAGGTCAGTGTAACGCGAAAACTCCGTGAAATCATCACGGCAATCCAGATTGAGCAGAATTACACGAAGCAAGAGATCATTGAGATGTACCTGAACACCGTGGAATTCAGCAACAGCGCTTTCGGGATAGAAACAGCGGCCCATACCCATTTCAACAAGCCGGCAAGCGACCTCACCGTACCTGAAGCGGCAACACTTATAGGAAGCCTTCAGGCTGTATCCGCCCTGAACCCCCGCACCCGGCCGGAACGCTCGACCCAAAGAAGAAATGTGGTTATGTCGCAGATGCGGCGCCATGGCTTTATCACACCGGACGAGTTTGCGCAATACCGCGCCACTCCGCTTGAACTCGATTACAATCCTCCGTTCCGCGCGGGACGTGAGAGCCGCTACTTTGGGCAGTATGTGCGGCAGCAGATCCAGGGCTGGGCCAATGAAAATGGATATGACCTGTACCGCGACGGGCTTGTGATCCATACGACCATCGACTCGCGAATGCAACGATATGCCGAAGAGGCACTCAAGGCCCAGCTTGAAAGACACCAGCGCAGTTTTGAACAGGAATGGACCTCGCCTGACAGTGACCAGTATATGGATCGGCTTTGGGCGCAATATCCCGGATTTCTGAACAGCTTTCTGGAGGAAACCGAAAGGTTTGAAAAATACCGCAGGGAAGGTCACGGTTCCCGGGCAGAGATCCTGGACCTGTTGAAAATGGACGAAGCTTTCGTGGACTCCGTAAAACGTGCCCGCGCACGACTTGAAGCCGGTTTTGTTGCGATTGACCCTTCCAACGGAAACATACTTGCGTGGGTCGGAGGATCCGACTACAGCTCAATCCAGCGTGACAACGTCCACCAGCTGCGTCGTCAGACCGGGTCCACCTTCAAGCCTTTTGTGTTCGCAGTGGCCATTGACAACGGATACCGGCCATATCACAGATTCTCCAAATATCCGGTAAACTTTTTTGATGTGAGTGGTGATCGATGGTCGCCCAGGGACCCGGTCATCCCCAGCGGACCCGAAATGATCTCATTGCGTGAAGCCCTGGGACGCAGCCTGAATAATGTAACAGTCCGCCTGCTCCCTGAGCTTGCCGGAGCTCCCGGCACCAACAGGTTGGAGGATTTGCGTCCGGCCGGACAAAAAATCGCCGATTTTGCCCGGCGAATGGGCATGAACAGAACACCACTGGCCACCAATCCCGCGATTGCCCTTGGAACAGCTCATTCCAGCCTACTTGAACTGACAAGCGCATATACGACATTTGCCAATATGGGTGTCCATATTGAACCATATGCCGTAACACGTATCGAGGATGCTGAAGGAAATGTGCTTCAGGAATTCCGCTCAGAACGTCAGATGGAGGTAATCAGTCCCGAAACAGCCTACATTATGGTCGATATGATGCGGGGAGTGATCCGTGGCGGACAGGGTTGGTTCGGGACCGGTAACCGGATGAACTGGATGTTCAATATCAGTCAGGATATCGCCGGAAAAACTGGTACTACGCAGAACAGTGCCGATAACTGGTTCGTGGCGATGATGCCACATCTGGTGGCCGGCGCCTGGGTTGGCGGAGAGGATCGACGGATCATCTTCCCGCAAGGCACACAGGTCGGTCAGGGTGCCCGTACGGCGCTTCCGATTGTCGGTCAGTTTATTCAGAGCTGCGCCAATGACCCTAATGTTCCCTGGAGCAGGGATGCATTTGAACAGCCGCAGGGATTTGTAATGGAACAACCACCCGAAGAGCGTGACACCGAACCCACACGCCCAAGTCGAATCAGTTGGTGATCAACAAATTTTCCTGGTAACGGTCTGTGACTGCGCTCCCCGTTTCGCTGAAACCTTGCAATGGATTGTTTTTGGCAACCGAAGCAAAAGCGGGTTTTTCCGGATCGGAAATCAGATACCAGCGACCTTCAGGCGATTCTTGACGATACGAAGACTCCGTCGGGCCCGCTTGTGCTCATCTGTAAATATTTTGTGCTTTTTGACCTCCGCCTCCAGCTCAGACTCTTTTACACGCTCTGCCTCGGTATCAATCTGATCGGATGGAATCGCCTCTTCGGCCATTACGATCACATTATTGTCCTTTATCTCGGTAAATCCGCCGCTGATAGCATAACTCTGCTCTGGCTTCTCAGGAACACGGACAACAAGCTTGCCGATATCCATAATGGAAACCAGAGGTGCGTGATCCTTGAGTACTTCGAATCCCCCATTGGCACCCGGCAATCTGATACCCTCAACATCCCCCTCAAAAACAGGGCCTGTCGGAGTCAATATGTGAGCCTTCATCTGTTTATATCAATTTAGATTCATATGGACAGAAGAAACTTGTATGGCAGGATTTGATCATTTCCCTGTGTGTCAGCGGATGGCTGCCATTTTCGGTTCCGTTCAGTACCACTAAGGAATGTCTACTCCTCCTGGAGCATCTTTTCACCACGTTCAATGGCTTCTTCAATGCTGCCCACAAGGAAAAATGCGTTTTCAGGGAGATGATCAAGCTCACCTTCAACAATTTTTCGGAAGCCTTTGATGGTATCCTCGATTTTTACAAATTTTCCGTCGAGTCCCGTAAATTGGGAGGCGACAAAGAACGGCTGGCTCAGGAAGCGCTGTACACGCCGCGCCCGCGCTACAGTCAGCTTGTCTTCGTCGGAAAGCTCGTCCATACCAAGGATGGCAATAATGTCCTGAAGCTCTTTGTAACGCTGGAGAAGCTCTTTGACACTTTGAGCCGCATCATAGTGGTCCTGCCCGATAGCACGCGGATCCAGGATCCTGGATGTGGAGTCAAGCGGATCCACAGCCGGATAGATACCAAGTGAAGCAATCTGCCGGGAAAGAACGGTTGTTGCGTCCAGGTGGGAGAATGTCGTGGCCGGCGCCGGATCGGTAAGGTCGTCGGCAGGGACGTAGATGGCCTGTACCGAGGTGATGGACCCGTCTTTGGTGGATGTAATACGCTCCTGCAGGTCACCCATTTCGGATGCCAGGGTCGGTTGGTAACCCACCGCCGAAGGCATCCTGCCAAGCAGGGCCGACACCTCGGAACCCGCCTGGGTGAACCGGAAGATGTTGTCAACAAAAAGCAGGATATCCTTGCTGACCTTGTCGCGGAAGTATTCGGCGATGGTCAATCCGGAAAGGGCAACACGAGCCCGTGCACCCGGCGGCTCGTTCATCTGGCCGAAGACCAGTGTGGCCTGGGAGGTCTTCAGCGCCTCCATATCCACCTTGTCCAGATCCCAGTTCCCGTTTTTCTCAAACTCTTCCTTGAATTCCTCACCGTAGCTGATTACACCTGATTCAATAAATTCGCGCAACAGGTCATTTCCTTCACGTGTACGCTCACCCACACCGGCAAATACCGATAATCCGCCATGCTGCTTGGCGATATTGTTGATGAGCTCCTGGATCAGTACCGTTTTGCCAACTCCGGCACCACCGAACAGACCGATCTTCCCGCCTTTCGCATAGGGACAGAGCAAATCAATGACCTTGATGCCCGTCTCCAGCATCTCTGTGGATGTGGACAGGTCTTCGAACTTGGGAGCCGGACGGTGGATCGGGTAGCGTTCTTTACCTTCGGGCTGAGCAATCCCGTCAATGGTGTCTCCGATTATGTTGAAAAGCCGGCCCTTGATATCCTCACCAATGGGCATGGAGATGGTTGTGCCAAGATCGTCAACAGGTGTCTCACGGACAAGCCCGTCCGTGGAGTCCATTGCAACCGTACGCACCCTGTTTTCCCCCAGGTGCTGCGCCACCTCAAGAATGAGATCCTGCATACCTTCACGCTCCACCCTGAGTGCGTTGAGAATAGGTGGAAGATTACCCTCGGAAAAATCAACATCCACAACAGGTCCAATGATTTGTGCTATGCTCCCTTTATTCATCTGCAAAGAATTTTTTTAAAAGTTTCATTTATCGAACCGTGCAGAACCACCCGGCACAGTAATTTCGCAAAATTACCAAATACCGGAGCAAAAGGAAAACACCAATTGAGCTACTCTCACGTTTTTTTCCATGAGTATTATCCATCGGCCGGGCCGGGATCGCCCTGCCAATGTGTTTTTACAGTACAACGGCATGCCGGACCCGGAACCGCGACATCCCGGCTTAATTGTTACGAAAAAAATCCGTACTTTTTTTAGAATTTGAATTTTAACCACAACAAGCAAAAAATAGCTTTGGAACAGACTGTTACAGCTCGCCAGACAAGTGTTGAAGCACTTAATCATTTTGAGGAGTTCAAAAAGACGGACTCCAGAATACTGAACAAACTTGAGGGGCAGGAACGTCAGCAGGCTAATGAATACGTTCAGGGAATCCTTCGTCGCAGAAGTTATCTGGACTTTCTGATATCCCGTTACAGCGCTGTTGCGGTCAATGAAATGAACCTCCAGTTCAAGAACATCCTGCGAATCGGACTTTATGACCTGCTCTTCATGGATGGAACGCCGGATTATGCCGCCGTAAATGAAGCTGTCGAACTTGCCAAGACACTGGGCGGATCACGCAGCGGCGACCTCATGAACGCCATCCTTCGACGGGTCCAGCGGGACATGCCCAATCTCCCCCGCCCCGATTTTGAGGATCGCACCAAGCTGATCGCCACAACGTTTTCACACCCGGAATGGCTTGTCAAGCGCTGGGTCGAACGCTTCGGCGAACGCGAGGCTTTCCGGCTCATGCAGTACAACAACCAGAACCCATCCTACTACCTCAGGGTTAATGGCATCAAAACCAATGCACGCAACTTTCAGCTCAGGCTGAGCAAAGCCGATATAGAGTATGAAGAAAGCGATTGGCTTCCCGGCTACTATAAAGTCGGCAGTCTGCAGAAAGTCCGTGCAAAAGGATGGTTTCAAAAAGGATTTGCCCAGGTACAGGATATAGCCGCCGGATTCGCTCCCACTATCCTGGATCCGCAACCCGGCGAGGACGTTTATGATCTCTGTGCCGCCCCTGGAACCAAAACCATCATGATCTGTGACCTGATGCAAAACCAGGGCAGTATCACGGCCGTCGATATCTCATCCGAAAGAATCGCACTTATCGCCGATAATGTCACCAATTACGGCGCCGACATCGTCAAAGTCCAACGGGCAGACATAATCAGCGAGCGTTTCAAACTGGTGGATGCCGTACTCCTTGACGCACCATGCTCCGGAACCGGTGTACTTGCAAAACGGGCAGACCTGCGCTGGCGACGCACGGAATCAGACCTCGAAGAGTTCACACGCCAGCAGGATGAACTTATTGATGCTGCAGCAAATATGGTAAAAAGAGGTGGTCGACTTGTGTATTCGACGTGCTCTATAGAACCTGAAGAAAACATGGAACGCATCCATGCCTTTCTTAAAGAATATGACAACTTCGAGCTGGAAAACCTGGAAGACTACCTGCCGGAGGAAGTGCTGGCCGAAGATGGCAAATCCTACCAGACTCTCCCCCACATCCACAAATGTGACGGACATTTCGGAGTGCTTCTCAGAAGAAAAGTCTAGCGGCAAAAACCGGCTGGGAACCGGCCCGCCGGTAAAACCGCCGGTACCTGCTGCGGGAATAGATGCAGTTATGACTGCCGGAAGATCACTTCCTGCATTAAGCCGAAAACCTGACAACAAATCGACAGAAAATTCAATTCAGTCCTAGCGCAATTCAAAGCAATATGTCCAGCGGAAACCTGAAAGATAAAGAAATCCCCAAGCAATACGACCCCAAGTCCATCGAGGACCAGTGGTATGACTACTGGATGAGTAATGGCATGTTTGAAGCCCGCACCGATTCCGGGAAAGAGCCGTTCACCATCATGATGCCCCCGCCAAACGTCACCGGGGCACTCCATATGGGCCACGCACTCCAGGGAGCGGTTCAGGACGCGTTGACGCGGCTGAAACGCATGGAGGGGTATGAAGCCCTCTGGCTGCCCGGTACCGATCACGCCGGAATCGCCACCCAGAATGTCGTGGAAAGGGAGCTGAAGCAGAAAGAAAAGAAAAACCGGCACGACATCGGCCGTGAGGCATTTGTGCAAAAAGTGTGGGACTGGAAAGAGAAATATGGCGAGATCATCACCCGCCAGTACAGCAAGCTGGGTGTGAGCTGCGACTGGAACAGGGAACGGTTCACCATGGATGAAGGACTCTCCCGTGCCGTACAGGAAGCCTTCATGCGCCTGCATGACGAAGGACTGATCTACAAGGGATACTACCTCGTCAACTGGTGTCCGGTCGACATGACTGCTATCTCAGATGAAGAGGTTGAACACATTGAGCGCAAAGGACATATGTGGCACGTATCTTATCCATTGGATGAGGACACTGCGGCCAGGTCAGGCCTCACGCACATCACCATAGCCACCACCCGTCCCGAGACCATACCCGCCGACACCGCCGTCAGCGTGCACCCGGACGATGAGCGTTACAGCAAACTCGTGGGCGGACACGCCTGGATTCCGACCACTGGTCGCAAAGTGCCCATCATTGCCGATGATTATGTAAA
Source organism: Balneolales bacterium (assembly GCA_007127665.1). Lineage (GTDB taxonomy): Bacteria > Bacteroidota > Rhodothermia > Balneolales > Natronogracilivirgulaceae > SKNL01. Next base: position 16,692 of record SKYY01000161.1, read on the forward strand.
GATGGATTACGGCAGCGGGGCACTCAAGGTCACACCGGCCCATGACGAAAATGATTTCGAAATTGGCCGGCGACATTCGCTGCCCGCCCTGAGCATCATCAACAAGGACGGAACCCTGAACGAAGCCTCGGGGAGATACAACGGGCTGGACCGGTTCGATGCCCGGGAAGCCATCGTCAGGGACCTCGAAGCTGAGGGGCTTCTTGTCAAGGTCGAAGACTATGTCAACCAGATCGGCATATCCAGCCGCAGCAAAGCCATCATCGAGCCGCTGCTCTCGGACCAGTGGTTCGTCAAAATGAAACCCCTGGCCGAAAAAGCCATGCAAGCCAGCCGTAACGGCGAGTTCTCCTTTTACCCGGGGCGCTGGGAAAACGAATTTTTCCGCTGGATGGAAAACATCCGAGACTGGGTCATCTCCCGCCAACTCTGGTGGGGACACCGGATCCCGGTCTGGTACCATACCAAAGAAGACGGTTCCATAGATACCGGCCGAGACTACATTGTCAGCATCGACCAGCCACATGACGGCATGGTGCAGGATCCCGATGTGCTCGACACCTGGTTCTCATCCTGGCTCTGGCCTTTCTCCACTCTTGGATGGCCGGACAAGACACGTGATTTTGACTATTTCTATCCTACTTCCGTCCTGGTATCCGGGTACGACATCCTGTTTTTCTGGGTCAGCCGGATGCTCATGGGCGGCATTCACTTCACCGGAAAGGCCCCCTTCCGTGACGTCTTCATGACCGGGATCGTTAAGGACAAGCTGGGGCGTAAAATGAGCAAAAGCCTCAACAACGGCATCGATCCGCTTGAGATGATCGACCAGTACGGTGCCGATGCCGTCCGCTACTGCCTCATCATACTTTGCGCTCAGGGACAGGATATCAAACTGGATCCCACCAAGTTCGAGATGGGCCGCAACTTCGCAAACAAGCTCTGGAACGCATTCCGCTTCCTGAACATGCATCTGGACCCGCAAGCAGCGTATGCCAGATCGTGGCCGTGGGACAAAGACGAAACGGCGGCCCTGCCTCTGCATGACCAGTGGATGATGAGCCGCATCCAGCAGACCATAGAAGCCGTTGACGATGACCTGTCCCGGTACCGCCTCAATGAGGCCCTCCTCAAAATCTACTCCCTGGTTTGGGATGATTTCTGCGACTGGTACCTCGAGCTGATCAAACCCGAATACGGAACATCCATGGACAGCGATGTTGCCGAGCGGGCGGTTATTCATTTTGAAACACTTCTCGCCCTTCTGCATCCTTTCATGCCCTTTATCACCGAAGAGATCTGGCAGCGTCTTCGGGACAGAGAGCCGTCAGATGCCCTGATAGTGAGCCGGTGGCCGGAGCACAAAAAGGAACTCTCCTCCGCAGACTCCGTCAGGCGCTTCAGCACCATTCAGCAGCTTATCTCCTCGGTCCGCAACATCCGTTCGGAAATGCGGGTGCCCGAACAGCTGGATGTGGATGTTATCATCAAGCCCGCGTCGGATGAGATGCAGGAAACACTCTCCAAGCACCGGGCGGTTTTTGAAAAGATGCTCAGAATAAACACATTCACGGTGGATACGGGTGCTGAGCGACCCCGGGCCAGCGCTTCGGATGTGGTTGGCGGCCATCAGCTGTTTGTCCCCCTCTCCGGTCTTATCGACTTTGAGAAAGAGAAGGTCAGGGTGCGCAAAGAGATAGGCCGCCTCGAATCTTTCCTCACGTCCGTCGAAAAGAAACTGTCCAACAAGAAGTTTCTGGATAATGCTCCTGACCAGGTTGTGCAGAATGAGCGCAACAAGCAAAGTGATGCGCAAGTGAACCTGGAAAAAATGAAAACCATACTTGCCGATCTCGAAGGATAAGCATTCAGGCAGGTAGCGATCCATCGTGAATCAAAAAAGAAGCAATCGCTTCTGAAAACAGGCTTTTATTTCCCGGTACGTTATGCCAACTTTTGTTTTAAAGAATGATGATGATGCAGAATCAAGACCATCCATCCCACCGTTTGCCCGGGATGTGAACGAACGCCAGCGGGAAGCCGTGCTGCACACCGATGGCCCGCTGCTCATCATTGCCGGGGCAGGCAGCGGCAAAACCCGCGTACTGACATACCGCATTGCCAACCTGCTTTACCAGAAAAAGGCATATCCCAACCAGATCCTGGCTCTTACCTTCACCAACAAGGCCGCACGGGAAATGCAGGAGCGCATTGCCGCACTCATCGGCGAGCAGGCCAACCGGCTCTGGATGGGAACCTTCCACTCCATCTTTTCGCGCATCCTGCGCATAGAAGCCGAACATCTGGGCTTTACCCGTGATTTCACCATCTATGACACCGTCGACAGCGACCGGGTCATCAAAACCATCCTGCGGGAACTGAACATCAATCCGCGCGAGGTCAAGCCTCAAAATGTGCGCTTCATCATAAGCAACGCCAAAAATCAGATGATCGGCCCTGATATGTTCCGCGACAGGTTCGTGCAGAGTTCGCTGGATGATATCACCGCACAGATCTATCCCCGCTATCTGGAGCGCTGCAAAAAAAACAACGCCATGGATTTCGACGATCTGCTCATCAAGCCAATCGAGCTGTTCGAGCAGCACCCCGACATCCTGCGGAAATACCAGGAACATTTCCGGTATATCCTGATCGATGAGTACCAGGACACCAACCACGCACAATACCGTGCCACGAAACTTCTGGCCGAGGGGCATAATAATATCTGTGTTGTGGGTGATGATTCGCAGAGCATCTACTCCTTCCGCGGAGCCGACATCACCAACATCCTGAATTTCCGCGAAGATTACCCCGATTCCGTTCAGATACCGCTTGAGCAGAACTACAGATCGACCAAAGCCATTCTGAAATGCGCCGATTCCGTCATAAAAAAGAACAAATCGCGTCTGGAAAAGACGCTTTGGACCCATAACGATCAGGGAGAGGTGATCACCGTCCTGGAGAATTACGATGAGCGGGACGAGGCAAACCGCATTGTCCGTACCGTTGAGGACAGAAAACTTCGGGGGAACCTCTCCTACCGGGATTTTGCCGTGCTCTACCGGACCAACTATCAAAGCAGGGTCCTCGAAGACGCTTTCCGGCGCCGCGGTATCCCCTACCAGCTGGTTGGCGGAATCTCGTTCTATCAGAGAAAGGAAATCAAGGATGTGACAGCTTACCTGCGCCTGCTTGTGAATCCGCACGATGACGAGGCCGTGCTTCGTGTGATCAACGAACCGGCACGCGGCGTTGGCGACAAAACATTGTCCATTCTCCTGGGCATCGCCCGGTCGCAGGAAAAATCACTGTGGGATGTGATCAGCGATGTGGAATCGACCGGAGTCTACAAACCGGCCATACCCAGAATCCGCGAGTTCGTGGATTTGATGAACCGCACCCGCGAAAAGCTCGGCGAAACCGGGATTACCGACACGGTCCGGTTCCTGCTGGATGAGTCCGGCTACGTGCGCCAGTTCATGGAAGAGCATTCCCATGACTCACTGATGCGCCGTCAGAATGTGATGGAACTGCTCAATGCCATATCCTACTTTGAAAAAAGTAGCAACCAGCCTACGCTGAGTACCTTTTTGCAGGAAATCAGCCTGGTAACGGACCTTGATGCCCATGATCCCGGCGAGCCAGCCGTGACACTCATGACCGTCCACGGGTCCAAAGGGCTTGAGTTTCCGATCGTATTCATCGCCGGACTCGAAGAAGAGCTGTTCCCCATCGGGGGAAGAAGCGGTGAAGAAGTGGATATTGAGGAAGAAAGGCGCTTGTTCTATGTGGCAATCACACGTGCTGAAAAGCACCTGTATTTCAGTTACGCAAAGAACCGTTTCCGGTTCGGCGAACAGGTTGAAATGAGGCGTTCGCGGTTTCTGGATGAGGTGGATGCGTCTGTTGTCCGGACCGAAACCGGGGCTACAATCCGGCAAAGCGGATCCGGCAGACGTGAATACCGGAGCACCTACATCTCCTATGACCCGCCTGCTGAAAAACGAAATGATGCGTCACCGGGCTGGAAGCGTGGCAGCATGGGAAAAGGTGACGTTCATACCGGCGGAGACGACTCCAGCGGTACCGAAGCCAGCGGAACTGAAGCTGGCGGCCATGTTTTTGGCAGCGACCGGACTGGTCTGCCGGAATCAGGGTCACGGGAAGACGAAGGAAACGGTATGCGGATCGAATACGAACCGGACACCGAAGGCAGTGCATGGCGACCCGGCATGGCCGTTATCCACCCGAAATTCGGTGCCGGAAAAATCCTGCAATGCGAAGGACAGGGCGAAAACACCCGTTTGACGGTTTTCTTCAAGAATGCCGGCCAGAAAAAACTGGTGGCAAGGCTGGCCAATCTCACGGTTATCGGATAGTTATTCCGGCCTCTCGCTCCATCCGCAAGTCTCCGTCCCGGCTGTCTCTGTGTCCCGGCAGGTTCTCCGTCCCGGCTGTCCCTGTATCCGACGGGATCTCAGATTGGACAGGCCCTCTATCCGACGGGACCTCAGACTGGGCAGGCCCTCTATCCGGTCAAAGGGGCCGGACCGGGATACTCAGGTTCCCAGTGCCTCGCGGAATTCCACAAACTGCATGATGTCTTTTCTGGATATGATGCCAACCAGTTCGCCGTTTTCAAGGACCGGCAAGCGACCGCTGCCGGCATCGATCATCTGCATAAGCACATCGTAGGCATCCGTGTCCGGGTTCACGGCACGCAACGCGTCACGGGGTGTCATAACGTCAGAGACGCGCGTGTACTGCCATTGATCACGTTCCACGGCCTTGACCTGGTTGATCTCTACCAACCCTACAAACTCTTCGTTTCTCATCACTGGAAAGCAGGAAAACCTGTTTTTGAAGAAATATTCATTCACCAGGTTTTTGAGGCTGACATTCGGGTGGACCGTCGATGGATTGGTGGTCATGATCTTTCTGACCGGGATTCCCGACAACCCCTCTCTCATGGCAACCATATAGTACCCGCTTTTTGCCGATTGAAGAAGAAACATGCCTACGAAGATCCATACGATGCCGGCTATAAGCGCGCCTCCTAAAATCATCAGCACGCCGGTGAACATCAGGGCAAAGGCGAAAATCTGGCCCATGGTACTGACAATCCGGGTTGATTTGCGAAGGTTGCCGCTGTAATGCCAGATGGCCGCGCGCAGCATGCGGCCGCCATCCAGCGGAAAGCCCGGCACGAGGTTGAAAATCACCAACAGGATGTTGATATAGCCGATATACCAGAAAACCCCATGCACCCCTTCCCGTATATGCGGCTCCAGAAGGAAAGCCAGTCCGAGAAACAGCAGCCCAAGAATGAAACTGCACAGTGGTCCGGCGCCGGCTATCACAAACTCATCCCTTGCGCGTTCCGGCTCCTTCTTCATTTTTGCGAGGCCGCCGAAGATAAAGAGGATGATTTCCGATATCTCCACATTCCTCTTTCTCGCTGCCAGGGCGTGGGCAAATTCATGCAGAAGAATGGATACGAAAAACAGTAATGCCGCCAGCACGCTGAGCGACCAAGCCTCCCATGCGGCCATATTTTCATAATTTTGAGGGAAGAAATATCTGGCCAGCATGAATACAACCAGAACGAACATGACAAACCAGCTGTAATCGAGGCCGATCCGGATGTTTTTGTAGGTTCCCAGTGTCAATCCCTGTCTTTGCATTGCGCTTTCACCGCTATTTAGTCAAAGAGTTTCATTCGCCGACCGCTGCTTTTACATATAGTATCCGTACACCAATCATCATGGCTTGCTCGTTTCATATTACACAAGTACATACCTTTAATCCAGTAATCCAGCGAGATAATCCAGATGAGATATTCATGACCGGGCTGGCGCCAGGACACACAGGCGCATGATTAAAATGGTCATGGATATTCTATGTGACCTTGGAAATCCAAAATTATAAACACATGAACCGAAGGTCGCGAAGCGCTATGAACATGACAGCCTCCGGCTGACACACAGGAGGATGATTACATCCTGTCATGTGAATTCATTCTGACAATATGAATCATAA